>JAIRZH010000133.1 GCA_031267335.1 Oscillospiraceae bacterium
ACATTGCCTAAATTTAATTCAGAAAAATCTGAAAATTTAAAAAAGAACTTTTCAAAAACTCTTGCTGCAAGTTTAGCAATTTTAAACTTATTTGCTAGTAATCTTAATTTGGTTAAGGCCACTGAAAATCATACTAACAAAAAGACTTTAAAAACTAATTCATTGGAAAAAGTCCAATTGGAGAAATAAAAAATATCATAAATGTGCTGGTTGCGGAACTGTAGCACTTTTGGTAATATATCCTGTAATTAAAAAATTAAATATAAAAAATCCAAAATTTATTGTTCTGGAAGAACTTCCAGAATCCGAAGAAAGTCTTTTGAAAAAATTTCAACAATTGAATATTTCAATTTCCTTAAGACGCATTATCCTAAAGCTCCAAAAATACACGTTATACTAGGGCCTTACAACAAAAGCAAAGCCACCACAGAATACGCTGAGACAAAAAACATTAAATTGCACTTTTTCCCAGCTTATAGCCCGAATTTAAATCTAATTGAGCGATTATGGAAAGTTTTTTAAATGAGTACATTAGAAATAACGTTTATTTCGATTGCGCTAAGAAATTTAAAAATGAAGTTCTAAACTTTTTTAATAAGACTTGGGATGACATTAGGCTGACTATGAAAAGTCGGATTAATGATAATTTTCAGATTCTTACAAAATCCAGAGTTTGAATTTGAAGGTGTATAAAATCTATATTGCTTTTAATCATACTTTTATGAAAGCAAATATTTTTAAAAGTATTAAAGTTAGAGCATACTTAAATACAGGGTTTTCAGCAACTATAGTCGATAATTGAATTTTCAAAAATATAAGAATTTAAAAATCCAATATTAAGGGCCTATTTTAAATAAATTAAAAACATAACTTTTAGATAATTTTAAAATTTTTTTGCTTATTTTTTAGTGACGCAAAAACATAAAAAATATTTAAAAATTGCCTAAAATTTGTATTTTAAATTAAAAAAGACAGGCTAAAATTTAAAAGATTTAGGTGGTTATAAATAATTGTTTAAAATAGGTTCGCTTTTTAGCGGAAGCAGTGGAAATAGTTTTTACATAAGCAATAGTCGTGGGATTATTCTTATTGATATCGGAAGAAGTGCCAAACAAATTGAAAATTCATTAAAAGCTAATGATTTAAACCCTAGTGACGTTCATTCTATTTTTATCACACATGAACACTTAGACCATGTTAGCGGATTGCGAGTTTTTATAAAAAAATATTCACCTAAAATTTATGGTTCATTAGGAACAATTAATGAACTCTTATCAAAAAATATTATTAATCAATGCGATAATTATCATGAAATAAATGTAAATTTTGGGATTGATTTAGAAGATATTTTTGTAAAATCTTTCAGGATTTCTCATGATTGCGCTGAGGGTTTTGGATATACTATAGAATTCAAAAATTCAAAAATCGCATTTTGTTCAGATTTAGGTTATATTTCTGAAAATGTTTTTAATGCGATTTTAGGTTCAAATATTGTGTTTTTAGAATCTAATCATAGCATAGACATGTTAAAAAATGGTTCATATCCTGTTTTCCTCAAAGAACGAATTTTGTCTCATAAAGGTCATCTTTCTAACGGTGCATGTGCCGGGATTTTACCTGATTTATTCCGGCGCGGAACCACGCGTTTTGTATTATGTCATTTAAGTTCCGAAAATAATACACCTGAAATCGCATATCAAACTTCTTTAAAATCTCTCCAAAATCATGGTTTGATAGAAAATAAAGATTTTGAAATCCGCGTAGCGCCCAAAGAAAGTATGGGAAAATTTAAAATTTTAATTTAGAATCTGTCTTTTAATAAACATAAAATATAATTTTTAGACAATTTTTAGCATTTTATTATAAATTTAGCTTTTTTTATATTCCCTCGTCACTCGACTTAATTTAAACAGTACTAATTCGGAGTAAATAAAATAGACTTGTCTAATCAATAAAAAAAGTTAAACTGAAAATTAAAATTGTTAAATCTGTATTGCTTAGAAATATTAGACAGGCTCTAAAGTTTTTAAAAGAAGTCTAATAAAAACTGCCTGATAAGATTATCAGGCGGCTACAACAACTTAAAAATTTCAAGAATGTTTGGTGGGGGCATTTGTAAAATTTATTCGTGAGTAAAACTCTCATACTTTTTTAAAAGTTTTTTTCTTTTAATCAGTTATATTTGTTTTTTAAAAAAAATTGATATATTATAAACGTTTAAGATTTTGCTTATATATATCTCTAAAGTAGCTGTAACGATGTTAAAAAAATGTCAGTGTAGTGTAAAAATTGAAAATTTATCAGTATTTGATAATAATCGATTGATTTTAAAGTCAATTACTTTTGATGCCAACCATGGAGAAATTTTAGCACTTTTAGGCCGAAATGGTTCTGGCAAAACTACTATTTTGAAGGCTTTGTTAAATTGTATACAATATATTGGAAAAATTATATTTTTTAATTCTCGTGGCCAAAAAATTAAAAATCCAAAAATCGGTTACGTGCCACAAAAATTAGTTTTTGAAAAAAATTCTCCATTGACTGTTGCTGATTTTTTTTGCACAAATTTAACTAATTTTCCAATTTGGCTAGGAAAAACTAAAAGAACAATTGAAAAAATAAATAATATATTAAATAAATTTGAAATCAGTTATCTCGCAAATGAGCGTCTGGGTAGGCTTTCTGAAGGCGAGCTTCAGCGAGTTTTACTTGCGTTTGCTCTTGAACCGGTTCCTGATATTTTAATTTTAGATGAACCATCTTCGTCGCTGGATACTAAAGGAATCGACTTTTTTTATTCTTTAATCACAAAAGTGAGATCAGAATTTCATATGCCGATAGTTTTGGTTTCGCACGATTTAATTCATATAAAAAGATATGCTACGAAATATGTATTAATTGAAAATGGTACATTAATTGAAATTTTACCAATTAGTAATTTAGCCGAAAGTTCAAATGCAAAAAAAATATTTAATTCCATTTTTAATTAAAATTGATTTGTCAAACAAACTAAAAGCTTTTCTTCAGTAGGCTTAAAAGTTTGTCTAATATTTTTAAGTGCAGTATTTAAGAATATAGTCTAAGAGCCTGTCTAAAATATTTCTAAGCAATATAGAATTTTTAAAATTTTAGTTAAATATGTATTGTTAAAGAGATATTAGACAGGCTCTAAGATCAAAATATTATATTTGAATTTAAAATCTATTAATTGTATAATGAATTCGTTCATGAATGTAAATCAAAATGAAGTAATACATACATGCCATAACTTTAATCAAAATCCAGGAGATATTTTAATGAACAAGAACTATTTAGAAGGTCTCGCTGCAGAGAGAGAGAGAGAGAGAGTTGGGGGTCTTCCGATTATTAAGAAAAGAATTGAAAATTTCGGTATTTCCAATAGGAAAGATTTTATTATAAA
>JAIRZH010000066.1 GCA_031267335.1 Oscillospiraceae bacterium
GATGAAGCATATTGCAACTACTTCAAATTTTTCTTTGACTTTAATCGTAATATACGCATCGATATCTCAAAGCAAATCAAACCAAAATTTGAAATTCTGCCTAAACGTTGGCGCGTAGAGCGTACTTTTGCTTGGTTAAACAATTCTCGTCGCTTGTCGAAAGATTATGAAATAAGAATTTCTAATGCCGAAACTATGTGCATTATTTCTCACTTCCATACTTTATTGAAACGATTTTAATTTCTATGAAGACAGGTTCTTAAACATTTTCAAATTAGGAATAGAGTTTGAATTTAAATATTGTTCACAAGATTTCAAATTTGAATTTGGCTTTAAATATTGTTCGCAGAATTTTAAAATAACAGATCAACTCCTTTTGGGAATAAAAAACACCGCCTCAATTAGAAACGGCATTTTCCTACTTCGCTATTGTAGCACAGTATATGATTTAAGCGCAGCATACTTCTACGGTATTATTTTAGCACGAATAATTTACACTTTTTTATACTTTTTTATTACTGATAATTTTCACAAAATTATTTATATTTTATCTCATAAAATGTTTTCTTTGTAACTAAAAATATTGAAGGCTGTTGACAGGCCAATTTCTTTATTTATCATCAAATTATGTTCCGCAAGAAATTCAAAATACATATTTTTAAATCATGAAATTTCGTCATTGAAATTTTATTCCGAAAAGGTGTTGGCAATTTCTTACGGTTCAATTTTTGCGTCGAGGCGTTATTGTGGTTTTTATTAAAAATCCAAATAAGTTGGTCAGTTTTGTTTTGTCTTTAGTTGTTTCAGGTACTGTTTGTTTAGGTGCAATGAATTTATTTTGCAAGGATGTTTCTTTTTATTCTGGACTGAATAATGTATCTGTTCAGAAACTGGATGATAATCATGCAAAATTGCATTGTGGTTCTTTAAAGACTGAAAATGGAGATTTTCTTTTTAGCAAAACTCAAACTTCGGATGGATTTCAGTATGATATTAGTGATGTGTCTGGAAGCGAAAAGTTTTATGGGTTTAGTTCGAAAAATGATATTAATTTTAATAATGGAAAATGTTGTTTTTCGAGAAATTGTGCTTTTTGCGCAAGCATAGCGACAGGCGGGTTAGCATTGGGTGCATTCGGCCCAGCGTTGGCGACATTTATGCCTTTAGGAACCGAAGAAATTTTAGCCTTAAATAATATTTTGCAGTTGAAGGAATGGCTGCTGCAGCTGAATTAATGGCTGAAATTATTAAAATTGTTGGTTTTTGGACGATTGTTGGTGTGGGGGTGGCTGTGGTTGCCTAGCAGTGAAATTAAATATTTAAGTATAAAAATACTCAAATTAATAGTTTATTTTTTAATTTTCTTTGCAGGTTTGTGTTTAGGCGGTGGTTTGGCTTTATTTAGATTTAATCGAAACAGATTTTATTTATTTTCATTTTGTTCTGTAAATGTTTTAGTTCTTGCATACAATCTATTTAAAGAATTTAAGAAAGGACCGTTAGACAGAACAAAATTTGCTTTTTTATCAGGAATTACCATTTTTTTAATACTAATCGGATTTGTTTTTGCTGCTTTTAAAGAAAGCAATTTTGACACCGCGATAAATGGTATAATATACGCAAGTTTAGTATTAATTTTGAATTTATTAAATTTTTGGATTTTAAAAAGACAGAAAAAAATTTCTACCAAAGGAGGAATTTAAAGCCGATGCTTACGCTATTGAAAAAATCGGAAAAAATGCCGTTCTAGAAGGTTTAAAAATTATAAGAGACGAAAACATGGAAGGTGTAAAGTTTAGTGGAACATCAATTGACGAACGAATTGAATTCATTAAAAATTTCAAAGAAAAATAATTTTTATAAAATTATAAATATTTTTTTAATAATTTCTGCGTTTTTGGGGCTTGTTTTGCCTTGGGCTATTTTATCAAGATTTCAGGAAAATGTTTTAAATTCAGCAACAAATCTTAGTGATATTGCTGGTTATTTAAAATTTTTGATGGTAAATAAAGATCAAATGATTATGAACATTGCAATGCACAATTTTGTGATTTCAATTATTTGTTTTATTTTAAGTTTTTTAAGCAGCGGCATCTTAGGGTGCTTTTTTTTGTTTTTAAATTCATTTTCAATTGGTACAGTTTTGTTTGGAGTTCATGATTTTTGGACGGTAATATTTACATCTTTTTTAGTTAAGAAAAGAAAAATAGATGATTTTTCTATGAAAAATATTTTTAAAATTTCAATAATTTTAATTGCGATTATTGCAACAATTTACTTTGCAGCAGCATTTATAGAAAGTGATTTAATTTTAGAAAAACGGAGTTAAAAATGCTAAAATATTTGAAAAATAATTTTGTAATAAGTGCGGTAATTTTTTTGTCGGTTTTGTTAATTACAATTCTTTACGCACTAGAAGGTTTAATACCTACATTTTTGTCGTTTTTAATAAATTTTTTAATTATTTTTTCAACAATTTTTATTGTAATTCTTTGCGAAAGTTTATTTTTATTCTCAATAGATTCTTTGATTTTGCGCGTCAAAAAATTTAAAGAAAGATTCTTTTATGTTATGAAATCACTTTGGTTATCGCGATTTGTAATTTTACCCACGATTCTTATTTTATTTTTTGTTAATTTATTTATAAATTTAGAATTTGTTTTGATAAATAAAATTATAACTTTTGCCATAGTCTATTTAAGTCAGTTAACACTGTTTTTCTCTTATAAATTTATTACCGGTAACAATTGGCACACAACAATTAAAGTCGTCGCTTCGCAAAGTATTCTCTCTGTTTTATTATTATTATTGAAATTTATTTAATTGATTTTATTTCGTATCAATGATTTTGGCAGACCCTGAATTCTTTTCAATTTTTGTGGTATAATCTGCCTTGTAGGTAAAATTTGTCTGTTTTGATTTTGTCTTAACAAATTCCGACCAAATTCTAATTTACAACAAGTTTTTAATCAGACTATTGACAAAAATCATATTCATGTTAAAATTAAAATGGAGATTCAAGATTAACTTTGAAGTAAAAAAAGATATTGGAATCTAATAGAGCAGTGGCAAATGAATGATTTGCTCTGCAGAAAATCTGATGATTTTACTTTAAGCAAGCATAATCTGTAAGCAAAAAACAAAAATAGCAAAAGTTTTCTGTTTTAGAGCTTGTTGATAGAAACTTGCAGAAACAGGACAATCGGTGGTGAGGAGTGTGT
>JAIRZH010000068.1 GCA_031267335.1 Oscillospiraceae bacterium
GACGTAAGACTTGTGTAGTTTCACGTTCTTTGCAAATGATTGAGCTAACTACAATGCTATATGCTGCTATACATGTTAACAGAATGATAGATATAGTTATTTAGGAAACACTTCCAAAATTCGTGGTGCACAACATGGATTCACAAGTTGTTTGATTTTCGGACAAGTTTAATAATTTAATTTAAAAATTTAACATATTAATATTAAAACATATAATGCTATTTTATAGGTTAATACTAAATGTTGAATTACAGGAGAAAATTATGAAACTACATAAAATTTTAAATGGAATTAAGATTTTAAGTTGTTCTTGCGATATACAAACTGAAATTCAAGATATAGTTTATGATTCTCGAAAAATAAAAAAAGGAAATGCTTATGTTTGTCTTTCGGGATTCAATTATGATGGACATAAATTTGCTAAAAAAGCCATTCAAAATAATGCTGCTGTAGTTATATCAGAAAAAAAATTAGATTTAGAAAATTTAATTGTTGTGGAAAACACTCGAGATGCATTAGCAAAAATGTCGGCGAATTTTTTTGATCATCCGTCTGAAAAAATATTAAGCATTGCAATTACTGGTACAAAAGGAAAAACAACTACTTCGTGGTTTATTTTTAATATATTAAATTCAGCAAATCAAAAAACTGCTTTAATAGGCACTTTTGGATTTTGTCTTGATGGTAAAATAACGAAAACCGAAAATACAACGCCAGAATCGTATGAAATACAAAAATTTTTAAAAATTTCATTAGATTCTGGAGCTAAAAACATTGTTTTGGAAGCTTCATCTCTGGGCCTTAAAAATCACAGACTTGATGGAATTTTGTTCGATTATGCTGTTTTTACTAATTTTTCGAATGATCATATCGGGACGAATGAACATGAAGATATACAAGATTATTTAGAATCTAAACTATTATTATTTAAAAATTGTAAACATGCAATTTTAAATTGTGATGACCCGGAATTTAAGCGTTTTCAGAATAGTTGCAAATCTGAAATTAAAGTAAAAAAATTTGGTTTTAGCAAAGAATCTGATTTTTTAGCTGAAAAATTTAAATTAATTTTCAAATCAAATAAGTTTGGTTCGGAATTCTTTTTAAATAATGAAAATTTTTTTATAAATATTCCTGGCAAATTTAATGTCTATAATGCTTTAGCAGCAATTTCGGTTTGTTCTGAAATGAAAATATCTAAAAAAATTATTAAAATTGTGCTTTCTCAAACTAGTTTAAGAGGCAGATCAGAAATTGTTCCTGTTGGCAAAAACTACACTTTGATAATAGATTACGCACATAATGAATTGAGCATGAAAAATATTATTAGTTCTATAAGAGAATATAATCCTAAAAGAATTGTAACTCTTTTTGGTGCAGGCGGTGAAAGATCGCATGAACGCCGATTTAAAATGGGTGAAGTTTCCGGAAAACTTTCAGATTTAACTGTTATTACAGAAGATAATTCACGTCGCGAACCTATTGATTTTATAATTAAAGATATAGAAACCGGTATTTTGCGTACTGAAGGTAAATATGTAATAATTCCAAATCGACGTGATGCTATTAAATGGTGTCTAGATAACGCCCAAAATGGCGATGTAATTATTATGGCAGGCAAAGGTCATGAGACCTATCAAGAAATCAACGGAGTTAAGCGTCATTTTGACGAAAGAGAAATTGTAAAAGAATTAATCGAGGGGTAATTTTTGGATTTAATCTTAGAAAAAATAATTCATATTACAAATGGAATTTTTTTAGGTGATTTGCCAATTTCCACAAAAATAAACTTTATTAGCATAGATACACGCAAAATTTTGCAAAATAATTCAAAATCTAAAGATAAAGTTTTATTTATACCAATAAAAGGAAAAAATTTTGATGGTCATGACTTTTTGGAATCAGCATTCAAAAACGGTGCTGCTATAGCTTTAGTGGATAAGAAACACGAAAAAAAAATAAATAATATTTCGAATAATGTAATAATAGTCGATAACACTAAAAATGCACTGCAAAATATAGCTGCTTTTTACCGACGTAAATTTGATATAAAAGCAATAGGCGTAACTGGAAGTGTCGGCAAAAGCACTGTAAAAGAAATGTTAGCTTCGATTTTTGGCATTGAATTAAAAATTGTTAAAACTATCAAAAATTTAAACGGCCAAATAGGTTTACCGCTTGCTATGTTTGGCATAAACAAAGAAACTCAAATATTAATCGCCGAAATGGGGATTAGCGAAATAAATGAAATGGAAAGGCTTTCTGAGATTGTAGATCCAGATTTTGCTATTATTACAAATATAGGTGTTTCTCATTTAGAAAATTTTAAAACCACAGAAATAACGTGTCGCGAAAAATTAAAAATCTCTAAACGAGAAAATTGTAAATTTTATTTAAACGGAGATAATCCTAAGCTTTCAAGGGTAAATTTGCCAAATGAAATTAAATATTTTGGTTTAAGCGGAAACTACCCGTATCGTGCAGAGCAAATTTACAGTACAGGTGAAAAAACTAATTTTGTTCTTGCAACGAATAAATTTAGGGAAAATATAGAGATTCCGTGCCTCGGAGTTCACAATGTTTATAATGCGCTTGCGGCTATTTCGGTTGCGATAGACGCAGGAATTTATTTAGAAGATATTAAAGCTGGTCTCGAAAGATTCAAACCTTTGCCACAACGCGGGCAAATACTACACGTTGGTGATATAATCTTTCTAGATGATTCATATAATGCTAGCCCAGATTCGGTTAAAAGTTCAATAAATATTTTTCAGGCAATAAAATCCGATGGTAAGTCAATTATGGTCATGGCAGATATGCTCGAGATCGGCGTTCGAAGTGAAGAAATTCACTTTAACATTGGCAAATATATTGCTCTTAGCGGAATTAATATTTTAATTACTGTAGGGAATTTAGCAAAATTCATCGGCGATGGTGCGCGATCTGTTGATTCTAATGTTGAAATTTTGTATTTTATCAATAACGATTTAGCTTTAAAAGAACTTATTTTTCGCATTCGTTCTGGAGATAAAATTTTAATAAAAGGTTCACGTGGTATGAAAACTGAAGAAATTTTAAATAATTTAGTTAGTTATTATCATAAATAGACTTTTTGCGAAATCATCATATTTTAAAAAATATATCGGAGATTTTTATGAAAATTAAAAAAAAATTAATTTTAATGATTTGCACAATTTTATTAGTAACAATTAGTATTTATTTTTTTATTAACAATAAAACCAAAACAAATCCCGTAAATCTAAAAAGCAAAGAAATTATTTGGGGTATGATTAATCAGCGTGTTTTACTTGATCATACAAGATCTTCTTTTCTTCAAACACGAAATCTGACATCTAATATTTTTGAAGGCTTGTATCAAATCGATAGTCGGACAAGCAAAAAAATTCCATGTTTGGCTGATTCTTATACAATTTCTGATAATAAAAAAATTTACACTTTTAACCTAAAAAAAGATGTTAAATTCCACAATGGCCAAAAATTTACAGCTGAAGATGTTAAATTCAGCATAGAAAGAATACTCAGGCCAAAAACTGGTTCCTATATGGCTCAAAATTTGCAGCCAATAAAAGGTGCGAAAGATGTTATAGACGGAAAGAAAGAAAATGCAGACGGAATCAAAATAATCAATGATTATACAATTCAAATTGAATGTTTTGAAGCGATGGATTTTTTTGATTATATTGCTATTTTAATGCCAATTTATCCTAAACTTGTTTGTGCCGAAGCTGGAAACGATTGGGGCAAAAAAATTATTGTTGGCACAGGACCATTCAAATTAGCGGAGTACGATATCGAACAAGGCTGCAAATTAAAAAAATTTGAGGATTATCATAGTAATAAACCATTAATCGATTTCTTATATTTCAAATTTTATGATGATATTAATACAATGATGCTTGAATATGAATCTGGAGAAAATAATTTTGTTATGCTTGGCGATAATGTCGCTAACCAATATGTGGATAACAAAAAGTTTTCTGATCATCTTCATTTGTATGATAATCCAATGGCTATTTATTATATACTGTTTAATTTAGATAAAGAACCATGGAAAAATAAAAAGGTTCGCGAAGCTTTTTCTTATGCTATTGATATTAATTCGATATGTAAAAATCTAACAAAAGATAAAATAACGCCATCTGGTTGTTTGACAATTCCGGAATCTCCTGGCTACGATAAAGACGCAATTGTTAAAAAATATGATCCAGAAAAATCTCTACAAATTTTAAAAGAAGCAAATATAAATATTCCAGTAAAAATACAATTACCAATTACAGATTTCAATGATTGGAAAAGTCAAATTGTTATTGCATTGCAAGATCAAAGCAGAAAAGCAGGATTTGAAATTACAACACCTAGTATCGATAGCACTTTTTGGAAAGAAAAACGTGTTAAAGGAGAATTACCAATGTATATTGCCAGTTGGCACATGGAATTACCAAATATCGAACAAATGTTTTATTCTGTTTTTTACTCAAAAAATAGTAAAATGTATTCTTCAAATTATAAAAGTAGTGAATTTGATTCAATAATAACAAACTCAATAAAAACTTTTGATAAGAAATATAAAGACGAACTTTGTAGAAGCGCCGATTATCTTATTTGTAATGTTGATTTTGCTGCGATACCAATTGGATTTCCAAAAGAATATTATTTACTACAACCGTATATCAAAAATTTTAAGATAAAAAATTATAAATTTCCATTTCAATATTGCGATATAGACCGAAATCAAAAATAGAGTAATTTTATCATAAAATAATAGATATGTCATAAAAATAAATATATTTTATAAAGTAAAAAATACAGTAAATCGGCGATAAAAATATTAAGAGCTTGTTTTTAATAAGTTTCAAGCACAGTTTTTTTACAATTTTTGGTATTTTTCGTTTATTTTACTCTACTTAGCGCCAGCCGAGTAAAGTCAATGCATTAAAAATGTTCAAAAATTGTCAAAGATTCGCACCTTCAGTTTACCGGAGATAGGTTCTGGAATAAACCTCTTGCGAAATTTAAACTTATTCTCAACAAAGCAAAAAAATTATATTTATTGCAGGTTTAAAGTGAACAGGCTATTATACTTTTTTTTAAAAATCTCGTATTCAATATTTTTATTTTAGTTTAATTTTTTTTATTAATGAATAAATTTTAGTCAAAAAAATTGAAATTTATAAAATTTTCTAGGGCCTGTTCTTACTATTTGAAATGACCAAATTTCGAGTAATTTTTAGGTTTGGATAAGAAAAATTTTCAAAATAATATTACCTGTATTGTGAAAAATTTAATGCAATATAAACCAAAAAGTACTAAAATGTGGCCAAGTAGCGAAAACAAACCCTGAGCTGAAAAAATAAATTTTAAATATTATTTGTGCATTTGTCGCCTGATTTTTGAAAAAGGAAAATAAATGAAAAATATTAAAAATTATAAAAAGTCGTATTTTGAGTTTTTTTGTAGACAGGTTTTAAATATATTCATCATTTTATTTCACCATTAAAATCATTCGGGCCTCTTGGATCTTGTGAAAATCTAGGAAATCTTGGCTTGAATTCTCCATTAAAACGATAGTTTTTATGATAATATCGATTATATTTTTTTGCTGAATCCATGCCCTTGATATACGCTTTAAGTTCATTTTCACTATTGAATGATTCACTCAAAGCGGCAAAATATTTCCCTTCTTCTGATCTGACAATTTGAAGATCATTGCTTGATCCTCCTGCGATTTTTTTTAAATCCTCTTCTTCGTTTATTGATGTCATTAAAAACCTTCCTTTTAAATAATAATTTAGAACGCACTGCCAAAATTATGCTTAGCAAAATTTAATTAAATATACATAGAATTTCGCGATAAATACAATAGAATTCTTTTAAAACTCCCAAAATACTTCGTTTTTGTTCAAAGCTCGTTGAAGTATTTCATGGTATATCCAATGCTATTTTTCATAAAATCCAGAGGTTTAGAAAGAATAAATCGAATCTAAAAAATAAAAAATAGCTCAAATTATTGTGGATAACCTCGAGCTTAGAGGAAGAGCAACTTTTTTGAAGAACCAGTTTCAAACGAAAGCATCACTAATTAAGTGATACAAGAATTCGAAAACAAAATGTGTGAAATTATCATGTCGTAACCGCAGAGCATTTAAGCCGCTTTCTAAATAAAGAAAATTTGCTAAAAAGTTTTTTTGATTTTTGCTTCCAAAAAGGCAAAATTAATGATTTTTGTTCTAATTTATAGGAGGTAGAAATAATGACTAAAAAAGAAGAAATGTTTTGCCGTTATTTTGTTAATACTGGAAATATTGATCAAGCATCTGTGCTTTCAGGATTTAAAAATCACGATATTGCTCAAAAATTAATTTCTAAAATTGAAATATTGGAAAAAATTAAAAAGTTATACAAAGAAAAACAAGAAATTATGATGATAAAAACAAATATCGGTTATGAACATCTTGCTTTTGGCGGAATTAACGATGCAATAAAATTAATATTTTCAGGGAATCCAAGCGTCGATGAACTTAACAAAATGGATTTTTTTAATGTTTCTGAAATTAGACGCCCACGGGAAGGTGCTATAGAAATTAAATTTTTCGATAGACTTAAAGCACTCGAAAAACTAGAAAACGTTAATCTTAATTTCGAAAATAAAGAATTACCTTTTTATCAAGCACTTGCCGATGGCATTAAAAATTTCGAAAATTCTGGTTCGCAGCAGCAATTTGGTGATGATTAATTGCAAATTAAAACATTTTCTGCAAAACAAATTTTTGTTTTAACTTGGTGGTATTCATATAAAAATGATGCAATCATCTGTGATGGCGCCATACGAAGTGGGAAAACTTTTTGTCTTGCGATTTCTTTTATACTTTGGGCATTTTATGAGTTTAATTTTCAATCTTTTGCATTATGTGGGAAAACTATAAAATCTTTAAAAAGGAACGTTTTGGCTCCAATTTTACCAGTCTTAACCGAAATAGGTTTTAAATATGAATACAAACTTTCAGAAAATATTCTTAAAATTTATTATGGAAATAAAACTAATTATTTTTATATTTTTGGCGGAAAAGACGAATCATCTGCAAGTTTAATTCAAGGTATGACGCTTTCTGGAGCTTTATTCGATGAAGTTGTTTTAATGCCAGAAAGTTTTGTTCAGCAAGCTTTAGCAAGATGCTCGGTTGCTGGCGCGAAATTTTGGTTTAATTGTAATCCGGATAATCCATCGCATTGGTTTTATCGCGATTGGATATTAAAAAAAGAAGAACGAAACATAATTTTAGTAAAATTTTACCTTGAAGACAATCCATCGCTTTCGCGTGATATAATTCTGAAATATCATCGAATTTACAGTGGGAGTTTTTATGAACGTTTTATTCAAGGCAAATGGTGCTCTTGCCAAGGGTTAATATATCCATTTGCACAGAATTTATTTTTCCCGAGAGAAAAATTATTTGGTGAAGAATTTTCTGACTTTGCACTTTCATGTGATTATGGAATAATTAACCCGTTTTCATGTGGGCTTTGGGGTAAATTAAATAAAATTTGGTATAGAATCGATGAATATTATTATGATTCAAAAATCGAAGGTGAATCCAGAACCGATGAAGAACATTTTAGAGCAATAGAAAAATTAATAGGTAACAAAACAATAAGTTTTATAGCAATCGACCCAAGCGCAGCAGGATTTATAACACTTCTACGAAAACGAAATTTTAAAGTTTTTCCAGCAAAAAATAATGTTCTAGAAGGCATAAACAACGTAGCGCAAGCTTTGAAACTTGGCAAAATAAAAATTTGTAATAATTGTAAAGACGCTATGCGCGAATTTTCAATTTACAAATGGCAAAACTCAATTCGTGACTTTCCTACTAAAGAAAATGACCATGCCATGGACGATATAAGATATTTTATAATGGAATTAGAAAACAATTTTAAAGAAAATGCTTTTTTTGTTACAGCGGCCATGAGATAATTTTTATACAAAATTTGCTAACACTTAGAGCCTGTCTAATATTTCTAAGTAGTACAGATTTGCGATTTTCAGGTAAGCTTAAGTTCTTTTCAAAGCTTTACTTTTTGTACCCATTTCTAGAAACGGGTACTCCCAAAAAGTAACTAATTTTATGTCTGTTACATCTAGGTAAGCTTAAGTTCTTTTCAAAGCCTTATTATTTGTACCCATTTCTTTAGAAAAGAAACGGGTACTCCCAAAGAAACAGCGGCTTACGGTGGCTCGTTGCACTTCGCCAAGGCGCC
>JAIRZH010000041.1 GCA_031267335.1 Oscillospiraceae bacterium
TACTCTGTGTTTCATCTACTCATGACGGTAGGATTCATGATAAAACACAGCTAGAAAAATCTGGATTTTTAGGCAAAATTCCTGATAAATTTCCAAAGTAGTTCGATAAAGCATTTCAAAGGATTCAAGAATACATAAAAATGTTTTCATACCTCATAAGAAACCTAGAAAAAAGCTATTTTCTGATGAACAAAAAGAAGAAAATCAAATTATTTCAAGTTATAGAATCAAAGTCGAACATGCAATTTGTGGAATTAAGCGTTTGCGTTGTTTAACTGATGTTTTTAGAGAAAAGGAGGGTGTTACCTTGTTTCGGGTTGCTTACGGAATTTGGAATTTGCATTTAAACTTCGTTTAAAGTTATGATATTGTGTATTACTTCATTCTAATTTCTATTCACGAACAAGTCTATTGCTAAAAAATGTTTGAAATCCCCCAGAGAAAGAGTTAGCATAAACGGAGATTATTGGATGGTGCGGAAATATTCTGTAAAAAAAGATGTAACTATCAGTAAAGTTGACATATTAAAAATTTAATTGAGAATATTTAGATTAGTTCTATTGCTATAATTAAAATATAAAAGGAGAAAATAAATGAAGAATCAGAAGACTTCGAAAAATATAGCAAAAAAAGTATTAATTTCGTTAATTTGGTCATCGTTATTATCTATGAATTTCGCTCAAGCAAGAAAAAAAGAAATAAATAAAGCAATCAATTATGATGATTATACTCAAGTTTCTGCGAATCAATATGTTGATAGCAACAAAGAAAAAAAATTGTTTATTTATTATGCAGAAGACGCAAGGGAACTTTCACTTGTAGTACAACGCGCAAAAGAAAATGATATAGTTATGTTGAAAAATGATATAACATTGGACAGTCCTATTTTTATAGAAACATCAATTATCTTTGATCTTAATGGCCATAAAATAACTGTTATAAACGATGAAAACGTATTATTTTTTGGGAAAAAGACGTTCGATCACGTAGAAAAAAAAGAAATAATACATCCTGGGCATTGGGAAGTACAAGATAGGTTTGGAACTAAAGTTAGCTCAATAGGAACGCGTAACTCTAGTGAATTCTCAAGTGTTTGGGTTCAACAATCTACCGAACATAGTTATATAAATTTTTATAATTACGATGAAAAATTAAATTCTGTGGTCAAAAACGGTGAAATATTGAGAGCCAAAGGGCAAAACGGAAAAGACGGAATCGAAAATTCCAATAAAGACTATCATGGGAAAGACGGCCTTGTGCCAAATGCACCTTTGCATATTATTTCTGGTACAGTTAGATTAGAAAATATGAAAATCATAGGTGGAAAAGGTGGAAATGGTGGTAATGGAAAATATCAATCGTTGTGGCATTTTTTGTTCGGTGGGGGAAACGCCGGAAATGGCGGAAATGGTGCTAATGGCGGAAGAGCTTATTCGTTCGAAAAAGGTCACGGCAGAATTGTTAAAGATAATTTTACCGTTTTAAAAAACGGAAAAGGCGGCAAAGGCGGTAAAAAAGGTAATGTAAACCCAAATTTTTGGTTTTTCCCGGGAAGCGAAGGCAAAAACGGGCAGGACGGAAAAAAGATTGGTTCAGAGCCTACCTAAAAATTAATTTTTAATAATTTTAAGTATTTTATGTTTGCTTTTACAATAAATGTCAAAGCGATAGTTTTAAATTTTATTTTATGTATGAAATAGAAATAATTAAAGATTTTTTATGTAATTTAAAATTGTAGTTTTAATTTAAAAATTTTGAAATTAATTTGGTTAATTTACATAAATTTTAATTATAATTTTTCTATTTTATGATTATTATAAAATTAACAAGCAGGGAGAGATGCCGAAGTGGCCATAACGGGACTGATTCGAAATCAGTTTGAGAAAAAATCTCACGCGGGTTCAAATCTCGTTTTCCACTTCATTTTTTAAGCGGATGTGGCGAAATTGGCACACGCGCCAGGTTTAGGTCCTGGTGGGAAACCATGCAGGTTCGAATCCTGTCATCCGCACCAACTCCCCTCGCTTCCACCAAGTCTATTCATTTAAACTGCCTCTTTTTTGAATATTTTTAAAACTTTATTCAATGAAATGTTTTTTCTTGTCCAATATTTCTAAGCAATATAGATTTAACGATAAAATTTTTAAAATTCAAAGCGTGAGGAAGGCGAATACTGACGTATTTAACTGACGAGCAATACAGAATTTTAAAAATTTTAGTTAAATATGTGTTGCTAAAGAGATTTTAGACAGGCTCTAAGATCGATTAATTAAATACAAGTTCTTAATTTTTGTTGTCTGATATCACGGCCGATAAAATCAAGCCGTTTGTATTCACCGATTAAACGGGAAACTATTCTGGCCCCTGTAGTTCCAGATTCGTCTTTTTCGTTGTATTTTTTTTCGATATCTTTCATTTTTAAGTTTGTATTAATTATCGTTGGCATTCGTTTTACTAATCTTGAATTTATTATGTTATAGACAGTCGATGCTGAAAATTTTGTTATAAATTCAGAGCCAAGATCATCTAAAATTAATAACTTGCAATTAAACAATTCGAATTCAGATTTAAAATTATTTGTAAATCTCTCTTTTTCAAGTTCTGAAACCATTTCTGGGGCAGATATATAAATAGTACTAAATCCTCTAGAAACAACTTTTCGTGCCGTCGAAAGTGACAAATGAGTTTTTCCTGTGCCAGTTTGACCTGCCATTAAAATATTTGGGGAAATTGAACTAAAATTTTTTGCATATTTAATACAAAAATCAAGATTTTTTTCCATTATAATTCGTTCCGAAAGAACAAAATCATTATTTTTGAATTCTTCACCAAGAGATTCACTAGAATAAAAGTTAAGATCGAAATTTTCAAAGTCACCTTTCGGGGTTGAATGATCAAAATTTTCGAATAATTTTTTTCTAATATTCGTTTTTACACAATCGCATACTTTTCCATTTATTTTACCGGTATCGCGGCAAATTTCACAATTATATTCTGCATTGAAGTTATTGGATTTAAAACTTTCTATAATTACTTTTTGATGTATTTCAAAATTTTCTATTGCCTTGCCATTCAAAACATCTTTAGCGGTTTTTAAGAAAAAACATGAAGCTTTTTCGTATTTTTTTCTAAAACTAGATTCTGCCGATATTTTAACGTTCATTTTTTATACCTCTGGAATAATTTTAACATAGCTGGATTATAATTTGGACATACAAATTTTTAATTGTGTGGATATCTAAAAATCTAGGAGTTAGATTTATGAATTTGCAAGATTTAAGCATTACTGAATTACTAAAAGAATTAGATGTTGATCAAAATTCAGGATTGGATTTTAAACAAATTAGATCAAGACATAAAAAATTTGGAAAAAATATTTTAAAAGAAGGCTCCAAACCTAGTTTTTATAAAAAAGTACTTGAACAATTTTCAGATTTCACAGTTATGACGCTTTTTGTTGCAGCCGGAATATCGTTTATTACATCTTTTATAAATAAAAATAACGATTATATCGATTCAATAATTATATTAGCAATAGTAATAATTAACACAATAATCGGAGTAGCGCAAGAAAGCCAAGCGGAAAAAGCAATCGATTCACTTAAAAAACTTTCTATTTCTAAAGCGAAAGTTTTACGAAACGGTCAAGAACAAAAAATTATTTCAGAAGAAATGGTCCCAGGCGATATATTATTCATCGAATCCGGCGATAAAATATGTGCCGATGCGAGAATTATAAAATCCAGAAATTTAAGAGTAGAAGAATCAATTTTAACAGGTGAATCTAATTCAGTTTCAAAAAACGAAAACGATAGTAAAAAAAATATGGTTTTTACCGCAAGCTATGCGACATCCGGGCGTGCTATCGCGGTTGTTATTAAAACCGGTATGGATACTCAAATAGGCAAAATTGCAGGAATGATAAACAGAGCCCAGCCACCTTCAACTCCTTTACAAAAACGTTTAATAGAAACTAGCAAAAATCTTAGCATTACAACAATTATAATTTGTTTAATTATTTTTATTTTAGGGCTTTTTCAGCATATATATCCACTTGATATGTTTATGATTGCAATAAGCCTTGCAGTCGCAGCGATTCCTGAAGGCTTGCCGGTTATAGTTACTATTGCGTTATCGACAGGTGTAAGAAAAATGGTGAAAAAAAACGTTATTATAAGGCGTTTGCCAGCTGTGGAAACTTTAGGTAGCGCGACTGTAATTTGTGTCGATAAAACCGGCACTTTAACACAAAATAAAATAACAGTTACTGAAATTCAAGATATAAACGGTAAATTAAACTTCGAAAGCCAAGAAAGCATAAAAATTCTTTCATTTGCAGCATTATGCAATAATTCAAAACAAGCAAAAAATAATATATCAGGCGAGCCTACAGAAAATGCGCTTGTAGCAGCTTCGAGCAAATTTGGCGAAACCAAATCTGAACTTGAAAAAAAATTTCCAAGAATAAAAGAAATACCGTTTGACCCAACGCGCAAAACAATGACAACTATACACAAAAATAAAGAAAATTATAGAATTATAACTAAGGGCGCCCCAGATGTATTGCTAAAATTATGTAAATATTATATGGATAAAAATAATTGTAAACCGCTAGACGATTTCGCAAGAAATAAAATTAAAAAAAACTACGAAACAATGGCAAAGCATGCATTGCGAGTATTGGCAGTAGCATATAAAAACGAAACTTGCGAATCTAAAAATTTAGAAGAAAACATGATTTTGCTAGGCCTTATAGGTATGATAGATCCGCCAAGACCAGAAGCGAAAAACGCTGTAAAAGAATGCATAGAAGCAAATATAAAACCAATTATGATAACCGGAGATCACGTTTTAACAGCTAAGGCTATCGCCCAAGAACTTGGAATCATGACAAATAACAGTACTTCGATAACAGGCAAAGAATTAAACGAAATTGATCAAAAAACTCTTGAAAAAAATATACATTCTTATTCGGTTTTCGCACGTGTCTCGCCTGAACATAAAGTAAAAATCATAAAAGCTTTTCAAGCGCGTGGCGAAGTTGTCGCAATGACCGGCGATGGAGTTAATGATGCTCCTGCGTTGAAAATAGCTGATATAGGCTGTGCAATGGGATTTTCCGGTACTGACGTTGCAAAATCGGCTTCAGATATGATTTTAACTGATGATAATTTTGCAAGTATCGTGGAAGCCGCTAAACAAGGCAGAGGCATTTATGATAATATTAAAAAAACAATTCATTTTTTAATTGCAACAAATATTGGCGAGGTTGTAACAGTTTTTTTAGCATTTGTTTTAAAACTTCCAACGCCTTTACTGGCTATTCAGCTTTTGTGGATAAATTTTGTAACTGATTCATTTCCTGCACTTGCGCTTAGTGTAGAGCCGATTGAAGAAGATGTAATGAAGCGTAAACCAATAGATACTAAAAAAAGCATGTTTTCCGGGTCGTTTGGCTATAACATGATTATTGAAGGATGTTTTATCGGTGTAGTAGGACTTTTAGCATTTATTTTAGGCTTGCGATTGTTTGATTCTAACCCATTGGATCCAATTTCGGGCCGTACCATGGCTTTTGTTACTCTTGGACTTTCGCAGTTTGCTCATGCTTTTAATGTGCGAAGCGAAAAATCAATATTCAAAACAGGAATTTCAGGCAATCCGAAATTAATTTGGGCGACTATTTTATGTGTATTTTTACAAATAATAGTTACTATTTTACCACAATTTAATGACCTTTTTAAAACAGAATGTATGAATATTTTACAATGGTTAATTGTTCTTCCATTGGCGTGTTTGCCAATTTTTATCACTGAGCTTGAAAAATTTATTGCAAATTTTGGCAAAGATTATTGTTTTGGCTTTAAATGTGAAACAAGCAATATGAAACGAAATTAAAAAACCTAGAACCTGTTTCTAATAATCCTCCCAAATGCAATTTAATGTTTTACTGCTTAGCTTCAAAAATGATTTCAAGAGAAACAAAATTTTTAAATAGTTCGTAATTGTAAAAAAATTTAACGTAGTACAAACCAAAAAGTACCGAAATATGATTGTTAAACAGTAGTGTGAACAGGCCTTAATTCTAATTTGATTCAATTGTTAAATTCTTGTAATATTCCGTGAAATTTTCGTGGCTCTAAAAAGTCTGTTGTTGCATTTTGAAAATTTATTTTATAGTATTTTATCATAATGAAAAATTTATTTAGTTTAAATGAATTAACAGTTGAAAAAATTGAATATTTGCTTGATTTATCGGAAAAATTAACCGATTTATCTGAATTTGAAAATATTAAAAAAATTACGAACGATAAACTAGTATGTAATTTATTCTTTGAGCCTTCCACACGAACACATTATAGCTTCGAAGTAGCTCAAAATCGTTTAAATATGAAAATTATATCTTTCGATTCCGTTAATTCTTCGATGCAGAAAAAAGAAACTTTTTATGATACGATAAAAACTTTTGATAGTTTTTCACTTGATTTATTAATCATTAGATGTTCTGAAAATGAATTTTGGAAACAATTTGATTGTGAAATTCAAACCCCTATAATTAACGCCGGAGATGGCACGAGCGAGCATCCTACGCAATCTCTTTTGGATCTTTTAACAATCAAGAAAGAATTTTCTGGATTTTCAGGTTTAACAGTTGGAATAATCGGTGATATCGTAAATTCGCGCGTTGCTCACACAAATATCGAAACTATGCAGCGTCTTGGCATAAAAGTTCTCTTGAGTGGGCCTTTGGAGTATATTCCCGTTTTAAATTTAAATGATTTTCCTAATGCAGAATATATTCCTTTTCCTGAAATTTTGAGTAAATGTGATGTAGTTATGATGCTTCGTATTCAACATGAACGACATTTACATAAGTGTTGTTTGGAGAAATCTGAATATAATAAAAATTATGGTTTGAATAGCAAGAATTTTAGTCTTTTAAAACGAAATGCAATTATAATGCACCCCGGGCCTGTTAATCGCGGCATAGAAATAACAGATGAACTTGTAGAATGTGAAAAATCTAGAATTTTTGAACAAATGAAAAATGGAGTTTTTGTGCGCATGGCAGTTATCTGTTATTTATTATCAAAAATTTAGGGTTCTGTTCCCACTGCCATTTAACGACCATATTTCGAGTAATTTTTCTTATCCAACTCAAAAATTACTCGAAATATGGTCGTTAAATGGCAGTGGGAACAGAACCCTATAGTATAGGTCTATTTATTTACGAAATATGAGTTATTTTTTTTATTTTACAATAATGTAATTTTTTGATATAATTAAATTTGCTTAGTTTGATTTCAAAAAAACTCGGAGGTGATTGTCAATGGGCATTAAAGATAAAATAAAAGATAAAATATACGGAATAGCTAATGGCATTTTAGGACAAGTATTCGGGGTAGCAAAGTATGCATGTATGGATTCATTTTTTAATGTAAACGAAGAACAAGAATTAAAAAAAAATACTTTATTTGCTAATAAAAAAATATTAAAAAAAATGTA
>JAIRZH010000052.1 GCA_031267335.1 Oscillospiraceae bacterium
TAGATAACCGAGAAAAACAGTTAGAAAAAGTAAACATTCAATTATTAGAAGAAAAACAAAACTTGCAGAATGAGACCCAACAGCTGCAAGACAAACTAAAACAAGAAAACAAAGAATTACAGGACCGAGAAAAACAGTTAAAAGAAGCAAGCAGTCAATTAGAAGAAAAACAAAACTCGCAGAACGAAATTCAACAGTCGCTTGAACAACAAAAATTAGAGTTAGGAGAAGTAAACAGTCAATTAAAAGAAAAACAAAATTCGCAGAATGAGAACCAAGAGCTGCGAAACGAACTAGACCAAAAAATTAAAGAATTAGAGTTTGAAAAAAATCTGCAGTCGAAAAAAGAAGAAAATGCTCAAGCCCAAGCTCAGCAGTCGCTTGAACGAATATCAGAACTTGAATCAAATTTGTCAATGTCCAGAGAACAAAATTTAAGTTTAATTAATGAAAAGCAGAATTTTGAATCAGAAATGAAAGTTTTAAATAAACAAATCAAAAGATTTCAAAAAATAATAAGTAATGAAAAAGCAGAACCAACAGAACCAGAAGAAGATAAATCAGAAAATGTTTTACAAGATTTAAATTTTGAAATCCGAAGTTTAGATAAAATTCTAAATTTTAAAATTTTAGAATATTTTAACGAAATTGAAAATTTGAAAACGCAATTGAAAAATGAAAAACAAAATTTAAATTTATTGAAAAATGAAAAACAAAATTCAGATTTGCTGATTCAACAAATATGTAATGAAAATTCAAATTTATTACAGCAAATTTCAAGTCTAAAAATAATAAGCGATATAGAAAAAAATAAACAATTTCCGGTAAAAAAACTAAAAGATGATTCTAATGTAAAAAAATATAATAAATATTCAAATTTTTTTGGTTATGAAATTACAGACGGAAAAATCGTCGCTATGTTTGATGAAAAAAACAACTTTGCTGTTTCGATTTGGCCAACAAATAGTAGTAGTGAAGCATATTTACAATTACTTAATATTTTTGATTTTTTTAATACTGGCATAAAACTCGAACTATTTGATCGATTTCGTCCAATTCATGCAAACGGCGAACTTGCAAATTATTGTGTTCTTTCATGTTTTGCTGAAAATTTGTACCAATTCCATAAATGTTTTGATAAATCTAGAATAAATTTTATTGGAACTCATTGTATTAAGTTGAATTCCAAAACAGGCTATAAAGATATCTATATTTTTGAGGTAGAAACACCTAATGTAAAAAAAATAAATTTTTCTGAAAATTTTGAAGTAAAAAGTTTATTAATTGGAGAACGAGCGAGTCAAAATAGTACTAATGAAAAATTTAATAAAAAAAAATCTAAATTCGAAATGAAATATTTTTTTCCTAATTTAAGTTTAAGCGACATAGAAAAAAGAACATGTTTACTAAATTATTCACCGAAAATTAAAAATCTAAAAGATCGGCCCAAAAGTCGCGCATACGCTTGGTTCCGTAGCTCAGGCGGTGAAAAAAAAGATATTGAAGATCTCGAAAAAAATTGGAAAAATCCGTCCATTATTAGTATAGTCGACCAAAAAAAATATGATTACAACTGCGACTTAATGAA
This sequence comes from Oscillospiraceae bacterium, assembly GCA_031267335.1. Taxonomy (GTDB): domain Bacteria; phylum Bacillota; class Clostridia; order Oscillospirales; family Acutalibacteraceae; genus Improbicoccus. The sequence goes on from JAIRZH010000052.1 coordinate 1,589, forward strand.
ACATGATTACAATAGATTGGAAGGAGTAAAAAAATTGTTTCCAGGCGTTATCGGGATTCCGGATGAAGAAATGATGAAAATGATGGAAATTTTTTTACGCCTCGATAACGAATATTTTCAAGGACTTTTTCATTTTCTTTGTACGATAATATATGCGTTTGCTGAATTTAATGAAGAAAAAAATAGTTATCTAATAACAGAAGAAAAAAAATTAATGGCTCTTTTTGTGTTTATTCAATTCTCGAGTAAGCTAATCAGAATGAATTTTGAAATTCATGATAGAAAAAAAATATTTTTAGTATATGAACAAAAAATAAAAATTCTATCTAATTTGCTAGAACAAAAAAAAGAAGAAATAAACAAAAACACTTTATTAAGCGAAGAACAAAAAATACAAGCAATTTCTTTGCAAGAAACTGAAGCACAAGACGAAAAATTGTTGATGGAAAAAGTAATATTCATAGCAAAGAAAGAAGGTTTAAGCATAAAAGAAATAAAGAATGAAATTTCATCGATTGAAAGAATAAAAGAAATTGAAAAAAAATATTATTCGTCTGAAGAAAATGCAATATTAAATAAATTAGTATTGGGAACTACTCAAATAAACGGTTTTTTTATTGAATATTGGGATTTTGAAAACACAATTTTATTTTTTGATAAATTATTTCTAGAATTAAGTAAATTCAATGGTAAAGAAAGAACTAAATTCATCTACAATATTATGTGTAAAGCAGCGGAACTTTTCTTAGAAAAAATAGAGATTGATTTTTCATCGGAGGAATCTCTATCGACTGATATACTAATGAGACATCGGACTTTTCCCCTGGAAGACTTTGGAATGTATAAAGATATTTTCGACGAAGTGTTTCCAAATAATTAACTAATTTTACATTTGCCACATTTAGGTAAGCTTAAGTTCTTATCTAATGCCTGATTTTATGTCCACCACATTTAAGCAAGCTTAAGTTCTTTTCAAAGCTTTACTCTTTGTACCCATTTCTTTAGAAAAGAAACGGGTACTCCCAAAGAAACAGCGGCTTACGGTGGCTCGTTGCACTTCGCCAAGGCGCCGCAGA
>JAIRZH010000078.1 GCA_031267335.1 Oscillospiraceae bacterium
ACAATTCATGATATAAAATATCACGTTGTCTGGATAACAAAATACAGATATAAAATATTAACCGGTGAAATCGCGAAGCAAATAAGAGAATTATTGGATATAAGGCTGTAAAGCTCGAGGTGTCACGATAATATTGAAGGTAGCGTGGGAAAAGATCATATTCATATATTGTTGTCATCTCCAACTAAACTTGTGCAATACCTTAAAGGAAGATCTTCAAAATTATTACAAGATAAATTCAGAGAACTTAGCAAAAGATACCGGGGCCAACATTTGTGGGCACGAGGATATTTTTGTGTAACGGTTGGTAGTGTTACTAAAGAAATGATTCAAGAGTATATTGAAAAACAATTTGAACAAGGCGATAAAAATCATTTCAAAATCGAAAAAAATGTGATTTAATGTTTCAATTTTTTTGATTTAAGTTGCTAAAATTAAATAAGTTTCCTATTAAAATCATCTCTACCATTGTATGAAAATTTTTTCAATAAATTCAATAAAAAATCAACATTAGGATTTTCATTAAGACCTTTTTCTAGACCATTTAGAACTATTTTGAGATTTTTTTTTAACTTCTTTAAACATTTAATTAATTCTTTGCTACGAAAAATAATCATGAAAAAACCTTTAAAACTGATGGATGCTACATTAAGCTCCAAGCCAAGCTGATGCAAAACAATTCCGTTTTTAAATGCAAATCCAAAAACTGGAACAGAAAATGAAAATGCTTCTCGCCAATTAAAATCATCAAAAGCTTCTGCTTTAAAATATAATATTGGCGCGCTAAGAGCCGTAGTGAAATGGGAAAACGCTGGCGTTAACTCTCCTAATACTCCTGCTACTGTCGGGGATACATTGTTATAATTTTCTAATGGATTATAGCAACACTTATCTGGATTACGGCAACCCTTATAGAGATTAACTATAACTTTGGTATTTTTAACTCTAACTTTAAGTTCTCCATTTAGTCCATCGAAAAATTCATCTTCGAATTCATTAAATTCTAGTCCATCTAAAAAAATTTTTAAATATCTTTTGACTAAAGATATTGAATCTAAAAATAAATTTATAACAACTCCTAAATCTTTAGCAGAGGCGGCTTTGAAATTTTTTTCACTTTCTAATATATAATCTTTTTCTAAAAAATCTTTATACCATATTTGGAATTTTTCCGAAAGTTCTTTTTCTATTAGAGTTCCTTTTGTTGAAGGATTAACTCCGAGTGGATGCTCTTCTGAATGAACATCTCCAGGTAGATGCTCTTCTGAATGAACATCTTCAGTATGTTTATTACATTTTTTAGTTATAAAATATGCTGCCAAAAGTGCCGCAAATCCTGTGCAAACATATTTTATATTTTTTTTGATTTCTTCTGCTTTATTTTTCCAATTGGACTTTTAACTTTTTTGACAATATTATCTTTAGATCTATTTTCTGGTTCATCGCTGTGCAAAGTCTTTCCGCTGGTATAACTTTCAGTGGCCTTAACCAAATTAAGGTTGTTAGCAAATAAGTTTAAAATCGCTAAACTTGCAGCAAGAGTTTTTGAAAAGCTCTTTTTTAAATTTTTAGATTTTTTGAATTAAATTTAGGCAATGTCTCTCTCGATGCCCCCCCCCTTTTTTTTTTTTCGAAATGTTGCAGCTACTTTATACTAAAGCTGCCTATTATGATAACAATATAAATAATCAAAAAGCTTGTCAAATTTTAATGATCATTGGAACGAGTAATGGGGAAAAATTAGGGTCTATTCCCACTATTTGAAATGACAAAATTGTCAGAAAATTATGTTTTGTGCCTATTGAAGACAGGTTCTTAACGTAATACAAATCGAAAATTACTCGAAATTTTGTCATTTCAAATAGTGGGAACAGGCCCTAAACAGGCTCTCAGACATATTTTTTTATAACATATTCTAAACTTGCGATATTTTCTGGCCAATGAAACATTTATGTATTCTTTCTTTGCATAAAGTTAGAAAGTTAAATAGTAAAGAGAAATTTCAATTTTTTTGAATTAAAAGTCAAAAATTTCGTTAATACTCAAATATTATGTGAATTTTTAATAAATTTGAGTTATAATTTTGCCAAAAAAATAATTAAAATTTATTATTTAAATAAACTTTTTTTCTTAACGTTGCTCAATTAAATTTTTATTAAAATTAAGGAAATCATGCAAAGTGATATTATTAATTCAAATAAACTAATAGTTACTGATGCTGCTTCTATTGTTGCAAAGGTAGCTTATGCTTTCATAGATGTTGCTTTTGTTTATCCAATAACCCCAGCAACAAAAATATCAGAAAAAATCGACCGACTCGCTTACGAAAGAAAGAAAAACTTATTTGGCGAAGTAGTTAAGATATATGAAGCTCAGTCGGAAGCTGGAACAGCAGGCATGCTGCATGGAGCACTAGTTTACGGTGCGCTTACTGCAACTTTTACTTGTTCGCAAGGATTGTTGCTTATGATTCCGGAAATATATAGAATGGTCGCTGAGTTTCTGCCTGTTGTTATTCATGTTGCCTCTAGAGCAATAGCCAAACATGCACTTTCAATTTTTTGCGATCATTCAGATATTTATTCTTGCCGGCAAACAGGTATTTCCATTATTTGTTCATCTAACGTCCAGGAAGCTGCCGATTTTGCGATGCTTTCACATTTATGTGCCATAAGTTCAAAAAGCGCTTTTTTACACTTTTTTGATGGTTTTTTGACATCTCATGAAATACAAAAAATTCGCTCTTTGGAATATGAAAATTTTAAAGAAAATCTTGATTTAGAAGCTTTAAATAAATTTAGAAAAAGTTCGATTAATCCAGAACGTACCGTAATACGCGGTAGTCATCAAAATAGTGATGTATTTTTTGAATGCTGTGAAGCAGGCAATAGTCATTATGAAAAAATAAGTTCTGAAATAGTTAATTACATGCAAAAAATTAATAATAAATTTAATACAAATTATCAACCATTTGTTTATTATGGAAACGCCAATGCAGAGCGTGTTATCGTTGCTATGGGCTCAATTTGTAATGTTATCGAAGAAGTTATCGATCATTTACTACAAAATTCAAATAACGAAAAAATTGGGCTAATTAAAGTATGCGTTTATAGACCGTTTCTTTCGGAATATTTAGAAGAAGTATTACCTAAAAGTGTAGAGAAAATTTCGGTTTTAGATCGCACAAAAGAGCCAGGTTCGTTCGGCGAACCACTTTTTACAGATGTTGCTGCTTGTATAAACGAATTAAGACCTGGCAAAATTAAAGTTTGTGGTGGGAGATTTGGGCTAGGTTCTAGAAATACAACCCCGAGTGATATTTTGGCAGTTTTTGAAAACATGAAATCTTATAATCCTAAAAAAAGATTTACAATTGGAATAATCGATGATGTCACAAATCTTTCTTTAAAACCTGTGGCATTGAACAAGACAAAAATTAATGAAGAATTTTCGGTTTTGATATACGGCACTGGTTCAGACGGCTCTATAAGTTCAGCCGAAAGTATCTCTGAAATCATAGGCGAAAATACCAATCTTTATGTACAATGTTTGTCTAATTATGGATCTAGTAAAATGGGCGGTTTAACAGTTTCTGGCCTAAGGTTTAGCAACAGTAAAATTAAATCTTCTTATTTTGTTGAAAAATCAGATTTTTTCATTTGTAATAATTTTTATTATATTAAAAATTACGATTTAACAAAATTTTTAAATAAAAATTCTATTTTTTTATTAAATTTTCCGTTTCCGAAAGAAGAAATTTTTGAAAGAATTCCGAATTACATTTTTGATTTTTTTATTAAAAATAAAATAAGTTTTTATATTATTAATGCCAAAAAAATAGCTAATGAACATAATTTGGGAACGTATATTAATGTAATTATGCAAACGGCGTTTTTTAGAATTAATAAAATTTTTTCTGAAGAAAAAGTATTAAATTTAATAAAAGATTCAATTGAGAGAAAATATTTTTCGAAAGGAGAAAATATAATCGAATCAAATTTCGATATAATCGAGATTGCAATTCCGATTTTAATTAACTTAGAAGAATGTTTTATTTTAAACGATAATCCGATGTCTAGCCCGCCGAAAACTTTTAAAAATAAAAAAATTAGCGATTTTTTGAATGTCTATGATGGAACTATTCCGAATGGAACTTCTAAATTTAAAAAAAATTTTATAAAAAATAAAGTTTCACGTTGGATCCCAAAAAATTGTATTCAATGTAATATTTGTTCTTTTGTTTGCCCGCATGCGGTTATTAGACCTACGGCATTAACACAATCTGAAATAAAAAACGCGCCAAAAGAGATCGAATATGCGAGGATGCTTGGTTCTAGAGATTTGCTTTTTACATTAAATATTGCTTCAGATTTTTGTACGGGTTGCGAACTTTGTGTAAAATCTTGCCCTGGAAAAATGGGCGAGAAAGCTTTAGTTATGAATTCAGATATTGGTGATTCAAATTTAGAATTGTTTAATTATATAAATTCTTCGGGCGATAAATCCGAAGTATTTAATAATTTTGAACGAACTACTATAAAAGGCAGCCAGTTTAGAAGTCCGCTTATAGAATTCAGTTGTGCTTGCCCCGGTTGTGGCGAGACTATTTATGCAAAGCTTGCCACGCAATTATTTGGTGAACGAATGCTAATTGCAAATGCAACGGGTTGTTCTTCGATTTGGGGCGGAGCATTTGACCAAGTTCCATATTGTTGTTCTAAAGGAAAATTTGAAAATAAAATAGTTAAAAAATATTCTCCGGCTTGGCAAAACTCGCTTTTTGAAGATGCCGCTGAATTCGGCTTCGGAATGCTTGCTGCTGAGAAAAACATTCGTTTGAAATTACTAAAATATGTTAATAATTTATTCGAAAACACCGATGATGAACATTTAAAAAAAGCATGTATTAAATATAAAGAAACATTTAATAGCAGTAGGGATAATTTTGCTGCTACTGAAAATTTAATTTCTAAGTTAAATTGCTATCAAAATTCAGAATTAGTAAATTTAATAACATCTGAAAAAGAATATCTTTCAAAAAAATCTATATGGGTTTTTGGTGGTGACGGTTGGGCTTACGATATTGGTTTTGGCGGGCTCGACCATGTGCTTGCGTCTGGCGAAAATATTAATGTTCTTGTTTTTGATACTGAAATTTATTCAAATACAGGTGGGCAAGTTTCAAAAGCCACACCACAACGAGCTAAAGCTAAATTTTCATTAAATGGCAAAAAAATTCCGAAAAAAAAATTAGCGAAAATTATGATGACTTATGAAAATATCTATGTAGCACAAGTATCTTTTGGCGCAAATTATTCTCAATGCATTAGAACTTTTGATGAAGCTGAAAATTACAATGGCCCTTCATTAATTATTGCTTATTCGCCATGCATAGGCCATGGTATAAAGGGCGGTATGTCTAATGCAATGTTAGCTTCTAAGCTTGCAGTAATTTATGGACATTTTCAATTATTTAGATACGATCCGAGATTAGAAAAACCATTCATAAATGATTCTCCTATACAAATTAAAAATCGTAATGAATTCGAACAAACTGAATGCAGATTTATTAGAAGACTTCACGAAAATTGATTTTTAGTGTTTAAATGCAGTTAATAGGCGTAAAAAAAGAAACCTACAATACGATAGTTGCTCAGCTTCGTTTAACATATGCTGAAAAGCACAAACGTCGAAGCAGGCATACAAAATTAACATTATTTAGTAGTTCTAAAAGTTTTTGCAAAGCAAAATGGTCACTTTCAACACGCCTACCGAACCAAAAAGCAACTGACGTTCCATCGGTATGATTAATTGCCCACCAAAGCCAAATTTGATTAGATTTATCTTGATAGTAGCTCCACATTTCATCTCTTTCGATGCTAATTTTACCTTTTTTATGAGTTTTGAAATATTTTTGATTTATAGGTTTTATTCAGCTTTTAGTTTTTTTAAAATTGAAGTCACCGTATCTCGGTGAATTTTCATTTGACGAGAAATTGCATATGTTCCTGCACCATCTACTTTATGTGATGTTTTACAGTATTCGTAATTATATACTGATATTTAATTATATACTAATGCTTTATATAATTTCAGGACATGACTGTTTTTGCCAAGTGACTAGCAAAAACATAAGGATTTATTGCCATCCTATTTCCTTACTAAAATTCGGTAACTCTTCTTCATATATCTTATCAAGATTATGCACACTATCAAAATCTTTAATAAGCTTCTCATCTATTACACAAAATTGATCAATTGATAGTTTTTCTGGAAAGCCTTGGCGAACTTCGGCGATACAATTTTCTTTAGAACTAAAAAAATAAAGTTCTGAATAATCAATTATATCTATATGCAAATTTGAGTATATCGGATCTTCCTGATAAAAAAAAGAAAATCGTCTTTTGAATTCTTTAGGTCTTAAAAAAATTATTAACCCAAACTTTTTACAAAACGGTTCGGAAAGTTTGAAATTATTTTTTAAAATAAGTATTTTCGCGTCGTAAATTCCTGCATATTCGAGATATTTTTCATTGTAAGGAGTTTTCGAATCATTTATTGAAGTAAAATGGTCATTGAAAAGATCTAAATAACAATCGCCAAATCTTTCAAGATTGTCAGATAACTCTTTCAACCCTGCAATTCTTACTCTGTTGCAATCAACAAGATCAGATAACGATAAATGCAAAAGATAAAACAATTCTTTTTTTAATTTAATTTCTTTTTCTTCAATACTATCATCATAAACAATAATTTCATCATCATTCTTAAAAATAACTTCTGTTGTTGAATAACTAGTTAAAACAGTTAAACCAGCAAAATTCGGTAACCAAAGCGCAAGCCCAAGCTTCTTATGAAGTTTATCATAGTGGCATTTAGTTAATACGGCACTACTTATCATTAAATTTGCAAAATTCACTAAATTTTCTATGGATGTTAAATTTTGCTGAATTCTCTGCATTTTCTGCGGAATTATTTGCAGAATTTTTCGTGGAATTTTTATTTCAACCGGAACTCCTGATCTAATTTTTAATCTTTTCTCTTCATATTCTAATTTAATATCATGAATAAGTTCTTCAAAAAGCTCTGAAAAACGTATGATATTAGGAGCCGATATATAAAAAGCTATGTTTCCATTGAGATAGTATACGACTTTGTCTTCTTGAAATGCAAAAACTAAAGAAATGCTTACGAAAATTGATATAAACCCTGCTAAAATTTTCCCAAAAATTTTTTTATAATCTCTATAACTCATTATAACCTGTATTTAATAAACCAAAATTAATGATTTGATTTAACAAATTTTTATTAAATTTAAAATCAATTTTAAGTATATTCTTTGAATAAATGTTTTGTCAAATCCACTTTGGAACTTTATCAGGAATTTTGCTTAAAAAGCTAGATTTTTCTAGCTATGTTTTATCATGAATTCCGCCGTTTTACTGATCTTAAAGCCTGCCTGATATCTTCTGAAATAGCAAACATTTAGTTAAAATTTTCGCACTGCTTAAAAAATATCAGGCAGGCTCTTAAAATTTTTTCTCATAAAAACAAAATATAAATTTTAAATTAATTTTTAAGCACGTTTTAATGCTTTTGGCTGATACCAAACAAGTAAAATAAATAAAAATATACCAAAAAATTGTTAGATTATTTTAATATTTTATGTAATTTTCATGTTTTTGATTTTATATCGATAATACCTTAGTAATTTATCGAAATTTATTAAGCATGTCTTTCTTAATAAAATAATAGTATTAATCATGTAGCCAAAATTATAAAATTAAATTCTAAAAATTCTTATCAAAAATCAAAATTTTTCAATTATTTTTTGCGAGGTATTAATGTTTTCAAAAGATATCGGGATCGATCTTGGCACAGCAAATACACTAATATATGTAAAAGAAAAAGGAATAGTTGCCAGAGAACCTTCGATTGTTGCTATTAATGTACATACTTTAGAAATTATAGCCGTAGGAAATCAAGCAAAAAATATGATAGGTAGAACACCAAAATCAATTACTACAATTCGCCCTTTAAAGGATGGTGTAATATCTGATTTTGATATCGCTTCCGAAATGATATCGTTTTTTATAAAAAATAATACACATAATTTTCTTTTTTCACGCCCGAGACTTGTTATTTGTATTCCTTCTGGTGTAACGGAAGTTGAACGTCGTGCAGTAGAAAATGCTGCGCAGCAAGCAGGTGCAGGTTTTGTTGTATTAATAGAAGAATCAATTGCTGCCGCATTAGGTGCTGGGTTACCTGCCGATTTACCTATCGGAAATATGATTGTTGATATCGGAGGAGGGACATCGGAAATTGCCGTCGTTTCCCTTGGAGATATAGTAATTTCGCGTTCACTTCGTGTTGCGGGAGATAAATTCGATCAGGCGATTATAATGTCTATTAAAGAAAATCATAATTTAATTATTGGTGAAGGAACCGCTGAAAATATTAAAATTGCGATTGGTTCCATGACCCCATATGAAGATGAAATTATAATTAAAGGCCGCGATTTTACTACTGGTTTACCAAAAGATACAATGGTAAAATCCGATGAAATTAGAATTGCTTTACAAAAACCTATTCTGGAAATTATTAATAGTATCAGAGAAGTCTTATCACAAACTCCTCCTGAACTTTCAGCTGATATTTTTGAACGCGGTATTTATATTTCAGGCGGCGGTGCTATGTTAAAAGGTTTGGAAGATATGATAGCAAATGAAACAAAAATACCAGTGAAACTGGTTGATGAACCATTAGATTGTGTTGCTAAAGGAACAGGCAAAGCTTTAAATTTTGTGTTTTCCAAAGAATAGACTCGCACAAAATATAGTTGTCGAACGATAGCCAAAACAGTGCTGTCGTATTATGAAAATTTCTTGTCTAACCCAAAATTACTTAAAATTTTGTCATTTCAAATAGTGGGAACAGGCCCTAATTTTGCTCCAAGTAAACTTGTGCAATACCTTAAAGGAAGATCTTCGAAACTATTACAAGATGAATTCAGAGAACTTAGCAAAAGATACCAGGGCCAACATTTGTGGGCACGAGGATATTTTTGTGTAACGGTTGGTAGTGTTACTAAAGAAATGATTCAAGAGTATATTGAAAAACAATTTGAACAAGGCGATAAAAATCATTTAAAAATCGAAAAAAAATGACGTTTAGTTTGCTTTAGCTAAGGATTTTTAAG
>JAIRZH010000079.1 GCA_031267335.1 Oscillospiraceae bacterium
ACAATTCATGATATAAAATATCACGTTGTCTGGATAACAAAATACAGATATAAAATATTAACCGGTGAAATCGCGAAGCAAATAAGAGAATTATTGGATATAAGGCTGTAAAGCTCGAGAGGTCACGATAATATTGAAGGTAGCGTGGGAAAAGATCATATTCATATGTTGTTGTCATCTCCAACTAGGGCCTGTTCTCACTACTGTTTAACGACCATATTTCGATACTTTTTGATTTGTACTACGTTAAATTTTTTTACAATACGTTAGTATTGTAAAATAATTTTCCTTATCCAAACCAAAAATTACTCGAAATTTTGTCATTTCAAATAGTAGGAACAGGCCCTACTAAAACAGATTTTAATTATGATAAAATAAAATTCAGTTAAAAAAATTTTCGGAAGTGGAGTATATATGAACCTTTCAAAACAAGACATAATTTTATTTTTTAAGCTTTGGTACAAGCTTCTTTGCTATGTAAATCTAAAATTAAAAATAATTAAAAATTTTTCAGAACCAATTTATCCAAATGGAATTAATCAAGAAAAATTAAATACAATTAGAAATAAACTTTGGGAAAATCCAACACTTATTAGTGATTATTTAAAAGATAACGATAGCGCCGAATTAGCTGAAAATGAACGCAAAATACTTGCCTCTTGGAAAAAACATCATATTAACAGTAGATTTTTAATCATGAAACACTTAAAAAAGTATTCTGTATTAATGTCTTACGATGAAAATACTCCTACAAGAATTTATGGAGTTGTTGGCATTTCCGAATCGTTTTATGAAATGATGCCTTTTGAAGTACTACCAATTATGATTAAAATCATTTTGTTACCGTTTAAAGAACAAATTATTTACGACGGTTTGATAGGAACATATAATGTTTCCTTCGGAAGCGGATATCGTAGAAATTTTAATGATATGTATAAAGAAATAAAAGCAAAATACGGGATTATAGAAAGCTTGCCCGTATTGGTTTTTTCGAATATGCGAAAAAATAATATAGGAAATAAAAATTCAACTATTCCAAAAAATTTAGAGAAAAAACATAAAGAAATTTCAGATATTCTAGTAAAGTTTTGCAAAGAAAAGTTAAATGATGAATTTTGCGAAATTATGTTGTATGCTTTATCGAAACTGTGTTGCAAGAAGATTTCTCCAATTTCTTTTGGCAAAGCAAATAGTTGGGCATGCGGAATTGCTTGCGCAATAGGTTCGATAAATTATATTTTTGATAAAAATCAATCTTATTATATTCCTTGGGAGAAGTTTATGAATTGGTTTGGGATTTCGGCCAGTACTGCAAAACAAAAATCAGCAAAAGTCGATGAAGAGCTTAAAACATACAAATTAACAGCAGAATTTATGACTAACAGAGTTCTAAATAAATCAGATGATTTTTAGAAACCTATTCCCCAAACTATCTAAAATGATCAGATTTTGAATAATTTTTAGTTTTGAGCAAGAATTTTTTTAAATAAAGATATTACTAATTATAAAAAATTATGAAATATAAATCAAAAATTACCAAAATATGGTCGTTAAATGGTAGTGAAAAAAAATTAACGTATTACAAATTAAAAAAGTACCAAAATATAGTCATTGAACGGTAGTGGAAACATGCCTTAACATACTTAACTAACAAGTAATGCAGAATTTGGTATTTTTTTTAGATAGTAAAAATAGCTATAGACTTGGGAAATATAAAATTCGCAAACTATGAAATTTTACATAGATTCGCGCAAGTTTACTTTCATAATAGTTAATACATTTTTTATAACTTGAGATATTTGAACACACAAAAATAATCTAGCTCTGCTTAATTGTTCGTCCTGACAAATAATTTTTTTTGAATTATAAAACTTATGAAACAAAGCAGATAAACTAGTGACATAACGAGTAATTTTAGTAGTATCATAAAGTTTAGCTGATTCGACAATTTTGTAAGGAAACATCGATAAAGCGAAAATAAGTTCTCGTTCTTCTTTAGAATCCAAAATCTTAATATCAATTTTTTTAAAATCCATTAAAAAATTTATTTGTTTTCTGATAATACTATTAATTCTTGCATAAGCGTATTGAACATAATATGCAGGGTTTAAAATATCGTTTTTGACTGCCAAATTTAGATCAAAATCCATTTTAGAATCAGCCGTTTGTGTGTTAAAAATAAATTTAGCTGAATCAACATTAATAACATCTAATAAAGATTCAAGTGTTTCAGAATTGCCGCTTCGCTTGCTCATTTTATTAATCTCACCATTTTTAATTATACGCACAAGTTGAACAATAATAATTTTTAAACGTTTTTTTTCTATGCCAAGTGCCAACATAGCGGCATGCATTCTATCGATATGGCCATGATGATCCGCGCCCCAAATATTAATACAAATTTCAAAATTTCGTGTTAAAAACTTATTTGCATGATAAGCGATATCAGCCATAAAATACGTAGGAATACCATTAGATCTGATTAAAACTTCGTTTTTTGAAGATTCATAACCTTGAATTTTATTAGTTGCAAACCAAATTGCACCATTTTCTTTATAAATAAAACCGAGATTTTTTAACTTATTAATAATTTTATTTATTTGATCAGATTTATGAATTTCGCTTTCGTAAAACCAATTATCATAAAAAATTTTATATTTACCTAAAATACATTTAATTTTTTCAATATTTTTTGGTAGCGCAAAATTTGTTATAATACCTTTAAGTTCCGGTTTATCTAAAAAATAATTTGCATGTATTTTTGCAAAATCTTGTGCATGAAATTTTATATCATCACCATGATATCCATCTTCAGGAAATGGGGTTTCTGGCCTAAAAATTTGCATATATCTTGCGGCCAGAGATTCGCTGAATTTTTTAATTTGATTGCCTGAATCATTTATATAAAATTCTTTATAAACTTTGAAACCTGCAAATTTAAGGATTTCGGATAAAATATCGCCAATTGCACCAAGTCTTGCATTGCCTAAATGCATCGGACCTGTTGGGTTTGATGATACAAATTCAACAAGAATATTTTTATTTTGGCCAAAATTTGATTTTCCATAATTATTTTTAAGTTCATCGATTTTTGAAAGAACTTTTATATAAAAATTTTCGCTTAGAAAAAAATTTATAAATCCAACATTAGCAATTTCAATTTTATCGATAAATTTGCTTAAATCGTCTTTAAGATTTAAATTATCAATTAGAATTTGAGCAATTTTTTGTGGTGACATTTTGAAAATTTTTGCCGAAACAAGAGCAATGTTGCTCGATATTTCGCCATTAATTCGATCTGCTGGAATTTCAATATGAATTCCTGGAATTTCTTTTTTAGGGAATTCTTCTAATTCAACAGCGATTTCCATCGCTTGAGCTAATTCTAACTTTATTTTTTTAATAATTTTCAATAAACTCATAATTAGTTTATGATTCTACAATTTTTAAGACTAAAAAACAATCAATAGTTTTTAAAAATTATCTAAAAGATAATTTTATAAAATCCGGTGATTTTAAAAAGAAATTTATTACAAAAAAAGTAAGAACTTAGAACTTGTTTTCAATAGGCTAAAGATGAGAATTTTTGTAATTTTTAAACATTTTTAGTGTATTTAGATTTGTTTAGCTGGCGTTAAATTGAGGAAAAATAAACGTAAAAATGCTCAAATTGTCAAAAGTTGTGTTTGAGGCTTTTTGGAGACAGGTTTTTATTCTCATTAAATCAGTAAATATAACTTTTTAATAATTTTTAAAATATTTTTGTTCGGTGCTAGCCAAGCGGCATTAAAAACATTAAAACATGCTCAAAGATTACTTAAAATTTGTATTTTGGTTTGATGGTTAATAATTTCTTAACTGCTAGTATGCAAAAACTTTAATAAAACTGACTGTCAAATTGATATTAAATTGGTGATTTATGATTTTTGTTATTTCGGATTTACATCTTTCATTTGGCAGTTCAAAACCAATGGATATTTTTAATGGCTGGGAAAATTATGTTCCGCAATTGAAAGAAAATTGGAATAAAACAGTTTCTAAAAATGATACAGTTGTTATAGTAGGCGATATTTCTTGGAGTATGAATTTATCTGAAGCCAAAAAAGATTTCGAATTTATTAATGAATTGCAAGGCCAAAAAATTATACTTAAAGGAAATCATGATTTTTGGTGGAGCAGCACTAAGAAAATTCAAACATTTTTTCAAGATAATTGTTTTGAAACAATTAAAATTTTACAAAATTCAGCAATTTTATTAGAAAATAAATATGTTTGTGGTGCACGGGGATGGAAATGTAAATCTGAAAATGAACACGATATAAAAATCATTAAACGTGAAGCAGAACGTTTAAAATTATCTCTTGATTCAGCAAAGGATAAAAAATTAGAAAAAATAGTTTTTATGCATTTTCCGCCTGTATATGGTAATGATTCTAATGAATTGATGAATATATTGATTGAAAATAAAATTAAGCTATGTTACTATGGGCATGTGCACGGTAGGCTTGCCGCAAAAAAAGCCGTTGTTGGAAATTATAAGGGCGTAAATTTGCAATTTGTGTCATGCGACTACTTAGGATTTTGTCCTAAAGCTGTAACATTTACGCCATCATAATTTTTTAATAACATTTTTATAGAGGTGATGCGAATATGAGTTTGGAAGTTAAAGGGAATTTCAATGAAAAATTTGATATTCTCAAAGATATTAAGCTTAATGGCGGTTATGAAGGGTTTAAAGTGAAGGTTAATGAGATTTTTATAAGCGATAAACTTCTTGGACAAAGAGTCGAAAGCGAATTCAGGCGTCAAGTACCTAAAATCGAAGTTACAGATAGATTGCTTCAGGAAGACGATTATGCAAGTATTGAATTTGAAGCTGTTGATGAAAATAATGTTAAAGTCGAAAATGCTTCCGGAAGTTTAACTTTTCAAGTTGGCAAAAAGCGGATTTATCCAGAAATTGAAGAGTGCGTTAAGACATTAAATAAAGATGATTCTGGCAAAGCAAGAGTAAAATTTTCTGCAAATCATCCAAGTTTTCCAAACAAAGAATTACAATTTACCATAAAATTAGTAAAAATCGAAGAAACGCCACAATTTAACGATGCATCTGTGAAAAATATTAAATTACCAGGTATAGATACAGTTGATCAGTATACTGAAAAAATAAGAAAGCAACTTTTTGATAGTGAAAAACAAAAACGTGATTATGAAATTAAAAGTTCGTTGCAAGAACAAATCGGAAATCTCGTTAACTCTGAAGATTTGCCGGAATTTTTAATTGAAGCGAATGTTAATATGTCATACGAACAATTTCTTAAAAGTTTGGAGATATACGGTTTAGGAAAAAATGATTATTTTGAAAAAACAGGTCAAACAGAAGAAAATTTCAAAGAAACCTTAAAGAAAGAAGCGATACTGGAACTTCGATTAACAATAGCACTTTCAAAAATAGCTGCAGAAAAAGGTTTCGAAGTTAGTGCAGAAGAATTACAAAAAGAAAAAGAAAAATTAATGAAAGAATATCAAATCAAAGAAGAAGAATTTGAAGAAAAAGTTGGGGGTGTTCAACTTGAAGAAAGTTTGAAAATGCGTAAGGCTTTGGAGTATGTACAAAATTCTGCTATTATTATAGAAAATTCCGAATCGCCAGCAGAGATTGAAAAATAAGTTTAGTTTTGTTAACTTTATATTAAACAAATTCAGGAAAAATTTTGAAGGTTTTAACTATTGGCGATGTTGTCGGCAATTGCGGTTGTAGATGTTTAAAACAAAGCTTGTCTCGTTTAAAAATTGAAAATAATATTGATTTAACTATCGTTAATGGTGAGAATAGTGCTGCCGGAAACGGGATTACTCCGGATTCGGCAGAGTATATTTTTAGTTCTGGAGCTGATGTTATAACCGGCGGAAACCACACATTTAGAAGATATACAATTTTTGATTATTTAAAAAAACCTTTGAATATATTACGCCCTGCGAATTATCCGAAAAATACTCCAGGCAAAGGTTTTGTAAAGTTCAAGATTGGTCGAATAGAAATATGTGTAATTAATTTAATAGGTACAAATTATCTTGAATCTATGGCTTGTCCGTTTGAAACTCTTGATAATATTCTTTACAAAAATGAAATTTCAAGTTGCTCTATTAAAATAGTAGATTTCCATGCCGAAGCAACTTCAGAAAAACGCGCTCTTGGCTTTTTTGCTGATGGGCGTGTATCAGTAGTATTCGGAACGCATACGCATGTTCAGACGTCCGACGAAGAGATTTTGCCACGTGGAACGGGATATATTACTGATTTAGGAATGACCGGAGTTGCTAATTCTGTTCTTGGTGTTAAAACAGAAATTTCAATTAAACGTATGAAAAATAAAATTCCTTTAAAATTCGAACAATCCGAAGAAGGCATATGCAAGATAGAATGTGCTGTTTTTGATATTAATGAAAACAATGGCAAAACTGTTGATATTAAAAGAATTAGATTATATGAAAAAATTTAAAGCTCCATATTTTAAGGTTTGTTTCAAAATTTTAGAGTGGTTATTTAAGATTTTTTAATTATTGTGCAATATTATATGAAATTTCTGTGGATTCAAAACATCATAAATAATTGTTTTGGTTCCAAGTACCTGCGATAAATAACAGTAAATTTGGTTTTTTATAAATTAAGATTATAAATTTATTAGGGATTTTTCAATTTTTATAATTATAAAATGAGGTTTTCAGTGAAAGAAATAATTAAAAAAAATGAAATCACGATGCAAAAGTCCTTAGATTTTTTAACAGAAGAATATAAATCATTACGCGTTGGGAGAGCGAATCCATCTATTTTAGATAAAATCAGCGTTGATTATTATGGCACTATGACACCAATAAATCAAATTTCGTCTATTTCTATAAATGAAGCACGAATTTTAAATGTACAGCCATGGGATATATCACTTCTCGCAAAAATTGAAAAAGCTATTCAAAAAGCCGATATCGGAGTGTTTCCTCAAAATGACGGAAAAGTAATTCGTATTGTTTTCCCTCCGCTTTCAGAAGATCGACGAAAAGAATTAGCAAAAAAAATCTCTTTGTTAGCGGAAAATTGCAAAGTCGGCATTCGTTTATCACGTCACGATGGATTAGATAAAATAAAAAAAATGAAAAAAAACGGTGAAATAAATGAAGGCGATATTGATTTTGCAGACAAAAAAATTCAACAGCTGACAGATAATTTTATTAAAAAAATTGATAGTTTAAAAGAAGCGAAAGTTAAGCAAGTTATGGAGGTTTAAAAAGTAAATAATATACATTTAGATGAAAATAAACTTCCAAAGCATGTTGGAATAATTATGGATGGCAACGGCCGTTGGGCACAAAAAAGAGGCCTTCTGAGAGAATCTGGCCATTTAGCTGGTGTAAGATCATTTAGAAAATTTATAAATTATCTACAGAATAGTAAAATTAAATATTTTACGTTTTTTGCGTTTTCTACAGAAAACTGGGGTCGCCCGCAGCATGAAGTTGCCGTACTTATGAAAATACTTAAAAATCAACTTGAAAATTCAATAAAAAAAATTGGAAAGAATTCTAAAATTAACTTTATTGGCGAAAGAAATAAATTGCCACAAGAAATTATTAATCTGATTATAAAAGCAGAAGATATTTCAAAAAATAATATTGGATTAAACTTAAATTTTGCCATAAATTATGGCGGTAGACACGAAATTTTAAATGCTACCAAAAACATAGCAAAAAAAATTTGTGAAAAAAAAGTTAAAATTGAAGAAATAACCGAAAATTTTTTTTCAAAATTTTTATATACAAAAGATCAACCAGACCCAGATTTAATAATTAGAACAAGCGGAGAAAATAGAATCTCCAATTTTTTAATATGGCAATCTGCTTATTCTGAGTTTATTACTTTAGATACATTATGGCCTGATTTTACATTTAAAGACTTTGAATTTGCTATTTCGGAATTTTCAAAACGAAAAAGAAATTTCGGAAAAATATGAGAGCTACATTATAAAAATTTTACAAATTATAAATTTAATGTTAGATTTGAGAATGGGTTTATAATATGAAATGTCCTAGTTGCGAAACAAAAGAAAGCAAAGTTCTTGAATCACGTAGCACTGATGATTGCGAACGTATTCGTCGGCGTCGTGAATGTTATTCTTGTGGAAAAAGATTCACTACTTTTGAAATGATAGAAAATACACCAATTTCGATAGTGAAAAAAGATGGTTCTAGGGAATTTTTTGAAAGAAAAAAGGTTTTCGATGGACTTTTAAAGGCATGCCAAAAACGGCCAGTCCCAATAAGCTATCTTGATGAAACCGCGAAAGATATAGAAAATAAATTGCAAAATATGTTTGAACGTGAGATCGATTCTTCAATAATAGGCGAAATGGCGATGCAAGCTCTTCGCAATAAAGATGAAGTTGCTTATGTTCGTTTCGCGTCGGTTTATAGACAATTTAAAGATGTAAAAGAATTTTTAAAAGAACTCGAAAACGTGATCGAAAATTATAATAAATCAAACTAATCAGTTAAAAAATGTTATTTTGACAGTTCTTTCGATTTTAAGCATATAAATCATAAATCAATAATGTTATTGGAGCAAAATTATTAAAAATAAAATATCGTGGATATTAATTTTATTGTGCCTAGCAATTTTAATTATATTTTTAAAGAAATCCAATAAATCAAATAAAAATTTTTTAAATATTGGAATATTACAATTTGTTGAACATGATGCTTTAGATTCGGTAAAAAAAGGTTTTATCGATGGTTTAACTGAATTTGGTTTTATAGATAATCAAAATATAAAAATTGATTTTAAAAACGCTCAAGCTGATCAATCGGTTTGCAATTTAATTTCAAATCAGTTTGTTAGTGATAAAAAAGATTTAATTTTAGCAATTGCTACGCCGGCTGCACAATCAATTTCTGAAGCAACAAAAGAAATACCAATTTTAGTTGCAGCTGTAACAAATCCGGAAGATTCAGGTTTAGTCGAATCGAATAAAAAACCGAACACAAATGTTACAGGTGTGTCAGACCTATCTCCGATTGCTGAGCAAATTGAACTTATTATCAAATTAAAACCCGAAACAAAAACTATTGGAATTTTGTTTTCTTCAAGCGAAGCAAATTCAAAATATCAAGCGAATATTGCCTACGAGAAATGCCAAAAATTAAATTTAGAGCCAAAAGTTTTTAATTTTTCTAATGCTAACGAAATAGAGCAAGTTGTTTTGTCTATGAAAAATAAGGTTGATGCCATATATACGCCAACGGATAATATGGTTGCATCAAACGTTGATATAATTGCCAAAATCGCATTACAAATTGAAGTTCCTTGGGTTTGTGGAGAAACAAATTTAGTGCCCAAAGGATCTGTTGGAACTTATGGCATTGATTATTACGAAATAGGGAAATTAACCGCTAAGCAAGCGGCAAAAATCTTAAATGGCGAAAACAAGCCCCAAGAAATGCCAATTGAATATCTTGAAGAAACTAAACTTTTATTAAATGATAAAATAATTAGCAAATTAGGCATCGAAATTCCACAAGAATTTTTAAATATTATGAAATTAGTATAATGCAATTTATTTTCAAATAATATCATAAGCTATGGCTGTTCTTGCTATAATAAAGCAACCAAGTTTTAAGAGCCTGTCTAATATTTCTAAAGCAGCGCATATTTCAGTTAAATTTTTAAAATTCTGTATTGCTTAAATGAATCAATATTCGCTTTCCTTATACTTTAAATTTTTAAAAATTTTATCATAAAATCTGCACTACTAAGAAATATTTTGCAGGCTCTAAGCAATTTTTGGATTTAATATTTATAAAAAAGGAAAATAAAATTTGAGAATTCTTCACAAAGCATCAATGATAATTATGTTAACAGATGTAATGACCAAAACACCTATTACAAATGCTGTGATACTTTGTAACGATAAGCAAAATCCATATATTTGCAAGAATGAAGGTTACTATATTTTTGCAGATTTATACCCAAGTAAATATAATGTTAAAATTTTTTGTAATGGATATGTAAAAACGAATTTTGAATGTAATCTTTCGCCTAAAGAATCGCGTTATTTTATGATTGAAATGTCTTATGAATCTTTTAATTCTTCACTTATTAATATCCCAAGATTTGAATTTCTTATCAAAAAAAATTGTAAAAAAATAAAAAACAAAAAAATATTACTTGTTTTAAAAACACCAATTAAATTTTTGAAAATTATTAAAAAAGCAAAAAAAGATGACAAACTTCTGGTTCTTAATATTCCAGACGATAACTCACTTTTCCCTCAACACTATATCTATATTTATAAAATTGATCAAAATAAAAAAAATGAAAATAATGAATTAGACGAAGAACTAGAATTAACAGAAAATGAGTTGGAAGAAGAAAATCTGGATGATTTAGAAGATATTGAAGAAGAATTACTCGATGATTCCAAAAATAAAAAAGAACCTGAAATAATTAAAGATATTGAACAAAAAATTTTTATCATAGGTTACGAAGAAAAGTCAAATGCTTATATTTTAGATGAACCATTACCGGAGAATTTTCAAATTGGTGGTAAATTTTATTTATATTGGGAATTACTAACTGATACAAAAGGCAAAGCAGTTTTACCATTTTTGGATCGTTTTATGAAAGATTCAAAACTCGAATTTGAACTTGAATTTAATAATAAAAAAATTGAAATTACCGCTGATTTAAATAAATTTGATCAAGTTTATAAAACACTCCTCATAGAAGTTGAAATTTGAACTAAAACTTGATAATTTTGGTACCGTATTAATATCAGAATTTGTTTCCGATAAACCTTAAGCGCGATTTTTTAACAATTTTTGGCATTTTCGTTTATTTTTTTAGCTTAATGCCAGCTGAGCATTGTGAAAAGATTTTCCCTATCTAATCCAAAAATTACTCAAAATTTTGTCTTTCAAATGGTAAGAACCTATCTAATATCTCTTTAGCAACACATATTTAATTAAAATTTTTAAAATTCTGTATTGCTTAGAAATATTAGACAAGCTTTAAGACCGTGTAAGACAAAACAGAAAATTTTTGGCTGTTTTAGAACATAGGAAAGGTTTAAATTGTTTTGCCAGAATTAGAAGTTTTATTTCTACTGCTAAAAAAAATTCTTTAAACCACTTTCGTCTTCGGGCGAGAGTGATTTAAAAAAACTGAAAAATGGTTATGGGATGTTAATTATGATTATCTTAAAAACCGTGGGACATGATTAAAGAAAAAAATATTTAGTTTTCCGAGGCGTTCGGAGGCATAAGATGAAAAATTATGAATTCGTATCGATCCAATATACGAACTCTGGTTCATTACTATTGCCGTGAGTTCTGATCTCGTAAATTCATATTTCGCCTGTTGAGCGTTGTCGGACTCATTAATTAGTTTTTCATCTCGTGAAAAAGTAAAAACAGGATTTTCTTTATTATATACTGATATTATATCATAATTCTGAATATTAAGATTCTGAAAACTTGAATTAGGATTAATTTTCATACCTTTAAAAAAATAAGTTCCACTTTTTCCACTTATTAAAGTATCGTCAATAGTTTTAACAAAAAAATTTTTATTAACAATAACAAAGATAATACGGTTGTTTGTACGGACAAAAATACCTACGTCATACATTGAATCTTTCACTATTTGAAGTATACTATCTACTTTTTTTTGGTTTAGATGATACTGTAACTCTTGGAAATTGGAAGGCTGGAACTGTGGGAAATCGAAAGGCTGGAACTGTTGGAAATTGGAAGACTGGAACTGTGGGAAATTGGAAGACTGGAACTTTTGGAAATTTGAAGGCTGGAACTGTGGGAAATCGAAAGTCTGGAACTGTTGGAAATTGGAAGGCTGGAACTGTGGGAAATCGAAAGGCTGGGTCTGTGGGAAATTGGAAGACTGGAACTGTGGGAAATCGAAAGGCTGGGGCTGTGGGAAATTGGAAGACTGGAACTGTGGGAAATCGAAAGGCTGGAACTGTGGGAAATCGAAAGGCTGGGGCTGCGGGGAATTGGAAGGCTGGAACTGTTGGAAATTGGAAGGATTAAGTGGAACATTGGAAGACTGTGAATCATCTACATACTTTATTCTCTTAAACGAATATTCTAAAAATTCTTTTTTGTTTGTGTTCCTTTTTTGTTTCATCGCTTTTACTGATTGCATATTAATATTTAACGCTAATAAAAATAACAAAGCGCAGCAACCAGCGATTGCTGAACTTTTTTTAAACAGTTTATTTAGCATTACGCTAAACCTCCAAAAATTTTAAAAATTTGTTGTAATGTTTGTGAAATTTACAACAATTGTGTTGTGTAACATAAATTAATTTAATTCTCAACAGATTTTGTTACTATATTCACGGAAATTTCACGGAATATTACAAAAATTTAATAATTGAACCAAATTAGGCTCGTTCCTACTAAAATAACAAAATTTCAGTACTTTTTGTTTTGTACTACGTTAAATTTTTTTAGAATACATCAGTATTATTAAAAAATTTTCCTTATCCAACTTAAAAATTACTTAAAATTTTGTAATTTTAAATAGTGGGAACAGGCCCTAGCAAATATGAATGTAGATTAGCTAACAAGGGCCTATTTTCGGTAAGCTAAAGTATGAATTTTGACAATTTTTGAACATTTTTAATGCATCTCCATTTCTGCTTGGCTTGCGCCAAGCCAAGGAAAATAAGTGAAAAATTGTTAAAAAGTTGTGCTTGGGGCTTATTGGGAGCAGGCGTTAAGTTCTTGTTTTTAATTTTAATCTTTTTTGTTTTCGGTTTTATCGCCAACTGGTTCAAAACGCACTATAGCGCTGCACTTGAATTTTTTAGCCAAATTTTTTTCAATGTCAGCTATTATTTCATTAATAATTTTAACATCTGAAATATCTTTTGTTTCTATGTGGACTCGTAAGGTAACACTATTGTTACCTGGCCCGTAATTATGAACAATAATATCGTTAATTTCTGAAACTTCAGGATATGAAAGAACAAAATTATTAATTTTTTCAACAAATTCAGGGTCTGGAGCTTTGCCTAAGAGCGGCTCGAGTGAATCTTTAAAAGTCTTGCTACCGGTTAAAATTATAAACCCTGAAACAATTAATCCAGCGTATGGATCAAGATACCAGCCGAAAAATTGTGTTATAAAAATGCCTAATATAACAGTTGTAGTGGCTACGGCATCAGAAATGCTATCGTTAGCTACTGCCTCGATTGCCGGCGAGTGTATTATATTGCTGAGTCTACGATTGAAAAAATTTAACCAAACCTTTATTATAACAGAAGCGATCAAAATTGTGGCCGAAACAGCATCAAGGACTACAGTTTCCGGTGAAAAAATTTTTTCAATAGAACTTTTTATAAATCCAATTCCTGTGATAATAATAGCTATTGATACTATAAGCCCGGAAACATATTCGATTCTGCCATGGCCAAACGGATGTTCTTTATCAGCCGGGATTCCGGCCATTCGAAAGCATATTAAAGTTACAATAGAAGATCCTGCATCGGAAAGATTATTAAAAGCATCAGCTGTTGCTGCGATCGAAAAAGTAAAAACCCCAACTGCGAGTTTGCCGGCAAATAATAGTAGATTTATAATAATCCCGACTACTCCGCTTAAAACCCCGCATCGTCTTCTTATTCGAAGGCTCGATTGATCAGGATTACTTCCTACAAATTTTTTTATCAGAAATTTGTTCAAATTTTTTTTACCCCCTTTTGTTACTAAAGTATTTTATTAAAATATGTGTAGAAAGTTACATTATAACCCTATAAAAGGAGTCGTTTCAAATAAAAATCTTAATTACTGGTGCTACTGGGTTTATAGGTAGCCATACATGTGTTGAACTTTTAAAAGCCGGATTTGAGTTATCCGGAATTGATAATTTTTATAACAGCAAACCCATTGTAACAGATTACATTAAAAAAATATCTGGTAAGGATATAATTGTTTATAAAGTTGATATAAGAAATAAAGATGGTCTTCGAAAAGTTTTTGAAAAAGAAAATCCCGAGTGTGTTATTCATTTCGCAGGTTTAAAATCCATATCAGAATCTATAAAATTTCCATTAACTTACTATGATAATAATATTGTTGGCACAATTTATTTATGTAAAGTTATGAAAGAATTTAAAGTTAATAAAATAATTTTTAGTTCATCTGCAAGCATATATGGCAATGGCAAAGCGCCATTTACTGAAAATTCACCAATTTTTCCTGATTTTTTATCTCTTAATAACAAAATTAATACGTATGCAAAAACTAAATTCATGATCGAACAGATATTATTTGATATTCCAGAATTAAGTGTTGTGGTTTTACGTTATTTTAATCCAGTAGGTTCGCACGCGAGTAAATTGTTATGCGAAAGTCCAAATGGAATCCCAAATAACTTAATGCCGCGTATTTTACAATTTGCAGCCAATGAAATAAATGAATTAACGATCTTTGGAAACGATTACCCGACATTAGATGGAACCTGCATACGAGATTATATACATGTTACAGATTTAGCATTAGGCCATGTTTCGGCTTTAAAATTTATCTCTAGTAAAATAAATCAAAAAGAGGTTTTTAATTTAGGCACTGGCAAAGGTACAAGTACCCTTGAACTGATAAAAATATTCGAAAAAACAAACGATATAAAGCTAAATTACAAATTTGGTCAACGCCGGTCAGGCGACGCTGCTATTTGTTATGCTTCAACTGAAAAATCGCTAAAGCTACTTAATTGGCAAGCTAAATTTGATGTTCCTAAGATGTGTTTTGACGCTTGGCAAGCAAAGAACTTATTTTCATCAAATTCGTAAATACAACTTTTGGTAATTTTTGCATTTGTTTATTTTAATTGCTCATGAATCGGCTAAGCAATGGTAGCAACAGACTCCGGCCAAGATTCGTATTAAAGCCTGTTCTTATTACCGTTTAACAACCATATTTCGCTACTTTTTTTAATTTATATTACGTTAAATTTTTTTATAATACGTCATTATTGTGAAAAAATTTTACTTATTCAATTCAAAAATTATTCGAAATTTGTCATTTCAAGTAGTGAGAATAGGTCTTATTTAAATAATCTTTAAATCAAAAAAATTTAAAATCTTTGAATCAAAAGTCAAATCTACTATTTTCATATCTTTTTTGCCTATAGCACCACCGATTTCTATTTTATCGCTTTCAAATATTTTAACATCTTTTATAACGTTAATAAAAATATTTGAATATTTTATATCTTCAGATTTTAAAAAAATCTTTGAACTAGAACCTAAAGTTTCTGATATTTTTTCAGCGATTAATTTAAGTTTTTTTTTATATTCTTCTGTAGATAAAACAAATTCTTTTATTTTATCTTTGCATTTAACCATAATTTTTTGTTTTATTTCATTATTTTTTTCAAAAAACTTTTTTTTATTTTTTTTATTTTCTTGAAATATTTCACGCAATACATGGTTTTTAACCAAAGCGAGTTCTTCTTGGATTAAACGTCTTGCATCATCGATGATTTCGATTTCTGCACGTTTAACTTGAAATTGTTCTATTTTTTTTATTTCTTCAATTATTTCAATCTGTTTTTTTCTTGCACATTTATCAATAGAATTTAAAAATTTGCTTATTTCTTTCAAAATTTTCTCCTAACGTTTTTTATTTCTTATGCTATATTTTTCATTCTTACATTTCAAATTAAGTTTTTAGAATAAAT
>JAIRZH010000104.1 GCA_031267335.1 Oscillospiraceae bacterium
ATTTTGTTATCCAGACAACGTGATATTTTATATCATGAATTGTATGTTTGCCGTGTAAATATTCTGCCATTTTATTCACCCTAGCTAATTATACTACTAAAGCTTACCCGTCTGAAGACAGGGGAATTAAACCTGGCACATGGAAATTAAAACTTTTTAAAACGATTTTTGAAACGAAAGGTTTTTAAAAAAATATTAAGGAGGCTTCGGGAATGGAGCGAAAACAAAGTATAAGAAATGCGAAAACCCAGCAAAATTGCTGGATTTGTCTTCTATTAAAAGTATCACGTATATATGGTGCCGGCAGTGGGATTTGAACCTACACGCAGTTTCCTGCAACGGATTTTGAGTCCGCCTTGTCTACCATTTCAACATGCCGGCAAACTTATTTCAAGCACGCACAATAGTAATACATAAGATAACACGATTTCTTAAATTTTTCAAACATACGCCTTTAATTTCCATGTGCCAGGTTTAATTCCCCCGTCTTTAGACGGATAGCTTTAGCTCGTTTTCGTTCTTTTTGATTTTCACTTTATTTAAATTTGTTTATTTCCTTACGTACTTTAGCTGCCTTTAGGCGGTAACAAATCTTTCGTCTTCGGGCGAGAGTGGTTTAAAAAAAGGTTTACGAATAATTATAAATTTAGTTTATTTATGTTTTTCTCACGATTTATGATGCTGTTTGAGTTGAGCCGGATGGCAAGATTGTTTTATAAAGATTTAACAAAAATACACAAATAATTTTTGTACTTACGCCAATTTATTGCGAAGAAACTTTAAAATTACTTTCTCGCGCCGGGAAACTTGAACTTGCGTCATACCAAGAATTTTCGCTGAATCCGATTGAGTTTTAGATTTAAAATATCTAAGATATATCAATTTTTTGTCTTTGCCTTCAAGTTTGCTAAGTATGCCATGAATAACAATACGATCAGAAATTTCATCATCATTAAAATTTTCAGAAACTTCAAATTTAGGTTTATTGTTTTCGTCAACACTATTTAAAGAATAAATAGGTTTAGAGGCCGCAATCGCCTCGGCTATATCTTCTTTACTTACTCCTAAAATTTCGGAAAGTTCATTTATTGTAGGCTCTCTTTTGTGATCTTTGGCAAAATTTTCACGTTCATGTCTGAGTTTTAATTCTAAATCTTTAATGCTTCTGCTAACCTTAACTTGTCCGGTTTCGCGGAAAAGCTGTTTAATTTCACCGAAAATCACTGGAATAGCATAAGTTGAAAATTTTGTTCCTCGGGAAGAATCAAAACCCGAAACTGCTTTTACTAGACCAACACATCCAGATTGAAAAATATCATCATATTCTATTCCTCTGCCTACAAACTTATTTGCACAAAGCCGTACTAATCCTAAATTTTTTTCAACAATTTCCGTTTCATAGCTCAACTACGAACACCATTTTCAGAAACACGATTAGAAGCCCTAATTATAGCTTTTTCAAGAGTTACAATAGTTCCGCGTTCAACAGTAGAACTAACTTTGACTTTATCCATAAAACTCTGCATTACGGCAAAACCGAGCCCAGAACGTTCACTTCCCCCGGTGGTGAATAGCGGTTCCATTGCTTGTTTGACGTCTTCTATTCCTTTCCCTTTGTCTCTTATTTTAATGATAATTTTATTGTTGAACAAGATTTTAGCGTTTATGTAAATAACCCCTATCTTGCTTTCGTAGCCATGCGCGATGCAATTTGTTACTGCCTCTGAAACCGCAGTTTTAATATCTGTTAATTCATCGATCGTAGGGTCTACCTGAACGATGAAAGCCGAAATCGCCGCGCGCGAAAACGCTTCATTGCATGATTTACTCGGGAAACTTAAATCAATTTGGTTAATTATCTCATTATTTTCAGTCATATTTACTCCTCAAAAATTAAAAAATTATTTATTTATAGGAATTCCAAGTGTCTCAACACCAGCGAGTCTAACCATTCTTTTATTTCTATTAGATAGATTACAAATTTTCATTTCACAACCCAACGATTTTGTATGTTTGAATCTTCCTAATATCAGACCTATCCCAGAACTATCCATGAATTTTACGCAACCAAAATCTAAATGTAGACAATTAGGCTTGAAATTGATTACGGCATTATCGATTTTTTCGCGCATTTCATATGCACTATGATGGTCAATTTCACCGTTTAACTCAGCCACTACGATTTTCGCCGCTTCATCCACGCTAATCTTTACACCCATCTTATCACCTCGATAAATTTATACACCACTGGTGATTTTCGCAATTATAAAATGCTTGTACGAGTAAAAAAAGTCGATTTTTTAAAAAATATACTATCAAAAATGTAATTTCATTTATTTTTTTATACAGTAATCCAAAAAACCGTTTTTTCGACATAACCCAATTCGGTTTTAAACCACTTTCGTCTGAAGACAAAAGTGGTTTTAAAAATGGGTAAAAAATAAGCATTAAAAAGGATTTAAGTTTGCCTAATAAGGAAATAAATATAAAAATCAGTTTTTAAAAAACAACTATTGTAAATTCCAAGAATTTTATTTTTCGAATTTTAATGTTTGACTTTAAATTATATATTAACTAAAATTAAATTCTATAATTTTATGCATTAATAAGGAGGTTATTAATGAACAATAATTATTTAAAAGGAAAAGAAAAGATGAAAAAAGCTTTTCTCAAAGCTTTTTCGGTATTCTTAGCTTTCCAAATACCGGTAGTCCATAATATGGTAGAAGCCGCTCCAAAAAATAGTAATAGTAAAAATATTGATCTAAATATTAATTCAAAAACTGTTTCAAAAGAACTAAAAGATTATATTAATTCAAAAACTGTTTTAA
The DNA here is from genome assembly GCA_031267335.1 of Oscillospiraceae bacterium. Lineage (GTDB taxonomy): Bacteria > Bacillota > Clostridia > Oscillospirales > Acutalibacteraceae > Improbicoccus. The sequence goes on from JAIRZH010000104.1 coordinate 2,832, forward strand.
GAGAACTAAGATATTTGGTTGATGATAATAAAAAAAATAAAAATAGTTCAAATTTTTTTGATCTTTTGGCCAGTTTTACTGTTGGCATAACCAGCGGTTCTATATTAACACATTATAATATGAAAAAATCTGATAAAGAAAATTTTGCAGTAGCTTTAACATCTTCGTTGAAAGAATTATTTTCTACTTCAATTCAAAGCCCAGAATGGTATGAAAAAGCTCAGAATGTTCAAAATGTTTTTTTACAATTAGATTTAAATGATAAGAATTTAAAAAATGAAGTTTCTGGTCTATTAGAAGCCATTCAGAAAACTCAAAAAGAAAGTTTAGATTTTCAGCTCGAAAATGGAAACATAAACGCGACTTTAAATAATCAAATCCAAAATTTTGAAAATCTTAAAGAAGAATTGTATAATGCTAAAAAAACATTAGAAGAAGTAAAAATATCGAATTCTTTTTTAGAACAACAAATTAATGTATCAAACGAAAATTTAACTAAAATGAAAACAAATTTAGAAAATACTAAACAAGAAAATGATGATTTAAAAAATCAAAATAAAATTTTACTTGAATCGAAAGTAAAATCAGAAGAAAAAATTCAAAGTTTAGAATTAAAAATAATTGAAGCTTCTGCTTTCACAGACGAAAGATTAAAAACTCTTAAAGTAAGCGGAAGGCTAAAAAGATCAAAAAATTTTCAAACAATTTTAGAAGAATATGGGTTTTTGATGAGTAGTTTCGAAGGTTTAAATTCATTTTGTATAAAACAAGTTGAACAAATTGAAGAACTAACGAAACGTTTAGAACAAAAATCGTAAGAATAAACCATAGGTAATGCCGTAAACTGTTTAATTAAGAACTTGTTAACATTAAATCAAAGTACGAATTTTAAATAATTTTTGAGTATATTTTTGTGTTTTTTCGCTGCTTCAGAGATATTATACAGGCTCTAAGCAAATAAAATAAATAAAAATATGCTAAAAATTACCAAAAAGTTGTGCTTTGGGCTTATTTAAAGGCAAGTTTTGAATCTGTGCTTATTCGAAGATATTTAAACAAACTCTTAGAGCCTGTCTAATATTTCTAAACAATACAGTTTAACGATAAAATTTTTAAAATTCAAAGCATGAGGAAAGCAAATACTGACGTATTTAACTGACGAGCAATACAGAATTTTAAAAATTTTAGTTAAATGTGTGTTGCTAAAGAGATATTAGATAGGCTCTTAGCAATTCCCAATTTCAAATGCTCTAAATTCAGAAGAATCCGAAGATGAAAATATTATGCGTATGAAATATTTGTTATATATATATTTTTCGCAATTCATTCTTTCATAATCACTTATCGATAATTTTAAATATTGAAATGCTTTTTGGTGAAACTGTTCGGATTTTAAAATAGTTGAAGAAAAAATTTTGCCAAGTTTATTACGGCGCTCCACGGAAGTACTTCTTGCGTCTAATCCCATAAATTTTTCTTTAGTTCCTAAAACAACTCTTTCGCATATAAAATTTTCGTCTTCCGATTTTAAAACCATAGCGGCGTCAAAGTTTAAATAAATTAAAAGCTTTTTATCGTCAATATCTAAATTTGTATTTTCTTGACCGAATTTTTCGATAATATCTTCAATTTTATTGCCCAAAATCGAAACGTAATCTATACCATCGCTAAGAAATTTACCGGAAAATATAGGCGTACCTAGTCTATCATAAGATATTCCTTCGCCTTCACGCTTGCCATCTTTAAATTCTCCGCTATAAATAATTCTCATAGACGAAATATCATATAAAGTGCCAGAACCATTATAAAGATTATTTATAAAATCGCCCGAATAAATTATCGATCTTGAAGATTCATCATAAGATATTCCGCTACCTTCGTGGACATTATTAATGAATTCTCCATCATAAATTAAATGGCCATTATGATATTCTTTTCCTTTACCGCTGTAAACTCCTTCTTTAAATTCGCCAATATAATTAACTGTTTCGCCGTCAGGGTCATATTTTATACCTGTGCCATTATATTTTCCGGAAGAAAATTCTCCATAATATTTTTTTAGGCCTGTTTCTGCATCATATTCATTCCCGCGTCCATGACGTTCGCCTTTAGAAAAATTTCCTATAAATACAGTTTTGCCAAAAGAATTTATTTGTTTGCCTGAACCTTCAAATTTATTATCTTTAAATTCACCTGTATAAATAATATTTCCGTATTTATCATACAGTTCTCCATTGCCATTGTATTGCCCTTGCACAAAATTACCTTTGTAAATAATAACGCCTGCATTTGAATATTGTATTCCGAATCCATGAGGTTTTCCAGTATTCATTTCTCCTTCATAAATAAACACTCCGCCTGTGTCTCGAACTTTTGCCTTTCCTGAAAATTGTTGATATTTAACCATATTAGTACAAAGTTTCGCTGCCCAAAATTTACCTTCTAATAAAGGTAACAAAAAATTAACATAAAGAAATATCGATGCACCGATTCCGGCCAAAAACATAACTACAAATCTTTTAGAAAAATAAATACCTAAAAAACGCCAATAATCATTTTTTGATTTTGGCTTATCCATTAAAGCTTGGACGTATTTATTGACTACTGATTGAGTTTTTTGGGTAACTTGGCTACCGACGTTCTGGAGTTTTAGTGTCCATTTTGTTAAATTATTGATCTTAGACTGAACAGTTGAAGTTACACGTGAAAACAACTGATTGAACATGTTGTTTGCCATAAATTCAAGCTCCATCTATAAATTAAATATATATACTAGGATTACCCTAAAATAAGTAAATCACATCTTAGAGCTTATCTAATATCTCTTTAGCAACACATATTTAACTAAAATTTTAAAATTCTGTATTGCTCGTCAGTTAAATACGTCAGTATTTGCTTTCCTCACGCTTTGAATTTTAAAAATTTTATCGTTAAATTTATATTGCTTAGAAATATTAAACAGGCTCTTAGAGCCTGTTTTTGTTAAATCCATAAAACACAAATTTTTAGAATTTTTAATTTATTTTTCTTGTCAGACGCCAGTGAACTGGTCTAAAAAAATTTAAAAATTGAATTGTATATAAATTTATGTTAAAATTTAATTGTTAATTATTTGGTTTGTTCCTGGAACTTTTTGGAACGTAGTTTTTTAAAAAAAGTGTTTTGTGCGAAAGTTGTTTTAAAATATTTATAGCCTGTATTTATTTAATTAAAATACAAATTTTTAAGAATTTTTAATATTTTATTAAAAGATAAGTTTTAAACAATAGATTTTAATTTACTTTTAGTGTTAATTTTTTATAATTAATCGGAATTGCTAATATAGAAATATATTTAACAATTCCGCAATAAAAAACTATTTGCAATAAATTAATTTTGCTTTTTATGTGTGAATAAAATTTTGATATATGTCTCTATTTTAGTAATGTCCATTAATTATATTAAATTTTAATTTAAGGAGTTCAAATGCCAAAAACGAAAAAAAACAAATATAAAAAAATTTTATCAATTATACTTGCATTAATTAGTTTAAATAGATATAAAATTTCGTCTCAAGGATTCGTCAATGAAAAATCAAATAAATCAGATAAATTAAATAAATTTAATATTTCGTTTGTTGTAATATCTTCATTAGTTATTCTGGTCTGGATAAGTGATAAAAAACAACCAAAATTGGAAATTTCAAAATCTCAATCTTCAGCTTTACAAGTTAATCCCGCTACGCAAACCGAATTGCCTGCTCCGAAAACCGGATGGTCTATGATTACAGCTAAGCAAAACAAAGTACCTACGAATTTGTTGCAAAATGCTAATTGCTTTTTTAGACGTTGTAAAACTAAATACATAGGCAAAGATGCAAGTAAAAATTTTTGGAACCAAGAAGCTAAGGAACTAATAAAAAATCCTGTCGGCATGCACAATTATGGAAACACTTGTTTTTTTAATTCCTCTTTACAAATACTTTTTAGAGATCCATTTTTTGTTAGAGAACTATTTAGTATGGTTATGGAAATGACTGGTGAAGAACTTGAAATACAAAGTTTTTGTGGTAATACGTCTATAAAATTATTTTTGCTTTTATTGTATCAAATCGATGCAGCAAAAGAACGAAAACAAGTTCTTGAAAAAGATCCAACTTTAATAAAAATGTTAATAAATTTAACTTTAGAAGATTTAAGATTTAGTGTAAATATTCAGGATGATGCAAGTTTACTTGTTGATAGAATTTTCGATAAGTTAAGAGTAGAATTAATATATTTAAGACCAGAAAGAAGCTTTTTCAGACGAAACATTGAGGTTCTTAAAAAAATAAATACAATGGATTGTCTTACTGATTTTGGTTTTTTGGGTGTTAATCAGCCTGAAACACAAAAAAAAATTTCAGCTTTATTAGAAGAACAAAAAAATTCCGAATATGAAGAAAGAGTAATTTTTTCGCCGGATGATTTTTATGTTAATTTAGAAATTTTTAAAAATTTTGACGGATCTCGAATAAAACTAAAAAACCTTATCGAATTAGATGAAACAATTACTCTTAATACACAAGTTTTTAGTTTGAAGGCTGTTTTTTGTCATGCAGGAAAAGATATACAATCTGGTCATTATTATTGTTGCGTCATAGGTTATAACGGTGAATGGATATTGATTAGCGATTCGTGGATAGAAACAATTGGAAAAAAATTAGATAATAATATTTTAAATGAAGTTAGCTTTGCTTTTTATCTTTATAATAAATCTGACTATAATCTTTAATATCCGGGAGGCATTTTGTTATTTAAATTAACTACAACTATTAAAACTGGAATTACAATTTTTCTTTCGTTTTTGTTACCATTTGCTAGAACATTAGAATCTAAGCTGTTAATTTTTGTTTTTGTTTTAATATACTCAATTTTAAATGGCATAAATTTAATTAAATCAATTAAGAAGTTTAAATCCATATTTATATTTTTTATTTTTTCTTTAATATTAAATTTATTTTATATTGATGGTTATACTGTTTTTAAAATCGGGCCTATATCTGTAACTAATTTAGCATTGGAATTTACATTATCAATGTTCATAAATATGTTAACATTAACTTTAATTGCATTAGTACTTTTAACTACAAACGATCAACGTGATATAGCTCAATTAGCAGCAATTTTAACTCGACCATTAAATATAATTGGAATTAAGTCTTATGAAATTTCTATGATGATTACATTGATTTTACATTTTATCCCTGTAGTTTTTGCCGAAACAGAAAAAGTTATTCTTGCACAAAAAGCTAGAGGCGCTCGCATAAACGAAGGAAATATTATAAAGCGTTTACGTTCTTTTATTCCGGTTTTAATTCCAGTTTTTGTTTCGTGTATTCGCAAAGCCAATAAAACTTCATTTGCGATGGAAGCACGATGTTATGGTGCAAGCCCAAAACGAACAAGTCTACGAAAATTTAAAATGAAGCGACAAGATTACTTTGCTATAGTCGTTGTTTTAATGCTTATCATCGGTGTGTTCAGCATGAATTTACATACAAATTTTTCTAATTTTTAAAATTTGTCCAAATATTTCAAGCAATGCACTTTTTAAAAATTTATCTTTAATAATAACTTGTGTTTGATATATTTAAGCAATTTAGATCAATTTGATGGTAATATCCAAGTACCTATATTTTTATCGTCAAATGCTAAAATTAAATTTTCAAGTTTTTTTATGCTAAAAACTAAAATCGGAACCTTATTTTCACGGCAAATAGAAGCAGCAGTGGCATCGATTACCTTTAAATTTTTAGCTAAAATTTCATCAAAAGTTATTTTTTCATATTTTTTAGCATTTATGTTTTTTTTAGGGTCGCTATCGTAAACACCATCGGTATTTGTGGCTTTAAAAACTGGAACCAATTTTTTTTGCGAAAAACTTTTTAATTGCAATTCTGAAGCTCTTAAAGCTGCCGCAGTATCAGTTGAAAAAAACGGCATACCTATGCCACATGCAAAAATTACAATATAACCATCTTCGAGGTAATTTAATGCTGATTCTACCGAATAGGTCTGTGCTATCTGCGGCACACTAATTGAAGTCTGAATTTTAGTTTTAATACCAAAATTTTCTAGAACATCACTAAAAACTATAGAATTCATAAGCGTAGCGAGCATCCCAACTCTATCGGATTTTATATCAGAATTCATAAAACTACTGCCTGGTTGCCTCCCACGCCAAAAATTGCCACCACCAATAACAATTCCAATTTGGCTTTTTTCTGAGCAAACTTTAATTACTTTTGCCATTTCATATAATGTTTCATAATCTATTCCGGAACTTTTATTTCCCGAAAGCGATTCACCGCTAAGTTTTAAAATTACTCGTTTATAATTCAATGATTAAACTCCAATTTTTTATTTTGTGTTATATTAAATAATAAATTTATTCTAAAACTGAATTAGACTTCTTTTTAAATTACCAAATTTTATAAAAAGCAATTGACGTAATGCGAATCAAAGAACTTTAGGAAAACGAAGTTTTCCAAAGAATTTTTAAAGAAGCCTATTATTTCTAAAATTTAGAAATACTAAGTTTTAATTCTGTGGTGCCGCTTAGTAATACATTCCCAATATTAAAGCTGCCTTCATTTACTATAATGGAAGCAAGTTTATCTTCTACTTCTTTGCGAATAAGATTTTTAATTCCTCTGGCGCCATTTTTATTTTTATCTAATTTTTTGACCAAAAGTTCAAGCGAATTTTTGTCATAAGAAAAATTAATTCCTTTTTCGCTTAAATGTTTAACAAAATCAGATAATATTAATTCAGATATTTCGATTAAATTTCTTTTGCTTAAATTATTAAATACAATAATTTCGTCAATTCTACTTAAAAATTCTGGGCGTAAAAACTCACTAAGAGACTTTAAAGCTTTTTCTTTTGTTAATTCATTTTCGTTTTTACCGAATCCTAAAATATCGACTTTTTTATCATTTCCTGCATTAGATGTCATTACGATTATGGTATTTTCAAAATTTACTATTTTTCCATGTGAATCACTTACTTTGCCCTCATCTAAAATTTGAAGCAAAATGTTCATAACATCAGGATGAGCTTTTTCAATTTCATCGAAAAGAACAATTGAATATGGCTTTCTTCTGACTTTTTCGGTTAGTTGCCCAGATTCGTCATAACCGATATATCCGGGTGGTGAGCCGATGATTCTCGAAACAGCGTGTTTTTCCATAAATTCCGACATGTCGATTCTGATCAAATTATCACGAGAATTAAAAAGCTCGTCGGCAAGAATTTTAGATAATTCAGTTTTGCCTACACCGGTTGGACCGATGAAGATAAACGAGGCTGGTAAAGGTTTTGGATCAATTCTTGTCCGATTTCTCCTGATAGCTGCACATACTTCCGCTACAGCATTATCTTGACCTTTTATTCTTTTTTTTATTTTATTTTCTAAATCTTCCAATTTTTTAAATTCACTTGCCTGAATTTTAGAAGACGGAACTCCTGTCCAAAGTTCAACAACTTTAGCAACATCTTCTTCTGTAACTGGTGCTTTTAAAGCGTATTTTTTTATGCTTTCGGCTTCATTTCCTAATTGTGATAATTTAAATTCTATTTCTTCCAAACGCGCCTTATCGGTTTCGGCAGGAAGAACTTCTTTTTCGGATTTTAAGTTTTTTATTTTAGAATTTATCTCATCAAATCTTGTTAAAAACCCATTCGAAAGTGCAGCATATGCACATGATTCATCCAAAAGATCGATAGCTTTATCTGGCAAAAAACGATCAATAATATATCGTTCTGAAAGTAATACTATTTTGCTAACCAAGTTATCCGGCAAAGTTACACGATGGAAATCTTCGTAATAAAATTTTACTTTAATAATAAGCTCAATAGTTTTAGCTATAGAAGGCTCGGAAATTTTAATTTGTTGGAATCGGCGTTCTAATGCAGCATCTCGTTCGATATATTTTCTATATTCAACAAAAGTAGTAGCTCCTATGACTTGAATTTTCCCACGTGATAAAGCAGGTTTTAAAATATTTGCGGCACTCATGGAGCCTTCAGAATCGCCTGTACCAACAAGATTATGGACTTCATCGATAAAAAGTATTATGTTTTCATCGTTTTCAATTTCTTCTATAAGACCTTTTATTCTACTTTCAAATTGACCTCTAAATTGAGTTCCGGCAACAAGTGCTGTTAAATCGAGAAGACAAATTTCCTTGTTTTTTAATTTAAGCGGAACTTTGCCTTCTGTAATTCTTAACGCCAAGCCTTCTGCAATGGCCGTTTTACCGACGCCAGGCTCGCCGATTAAACAAGGGTTGTTTTTTGTTCTTCTACAAAGAATTTGTATCACCCTTGAAATTTCGGTTTCTCGACCAATTATCCTATCAAGTTGATTATTTTTAGCTTTTTTTGTTAAATTATCGCAATACATTTCGATAAATTTTTTTCTTTGTGGTTTCCTGATTTTTTCAGTAGTATTTTTCTCATTTTTGGATTCGAAATTTTTAGGAAACGAAATATCGGAAAAAATATTTTTCATAAACGGTATCATTGCTACCGCACCGTTAAGCGATAAAGAGTTTTCCTCGGTATTCGAATCGATATTTGCTAGAATATTGGACAAAATCCACGTAACTCGTTCGATATTCGGAACGATTTCTTTAGCGGGTTCTTGGGAGTCTTTCATCATTTTATATAAAGATTCAGCATTCATGTTTCTGGCGCACCTTAAACAAATGCCCAAGATAGGTGATTTTCCACCAATGGACATAAAAATAGCAGGAGGTCTTTTTTTACAAAAAGAACACAATGAACATAACATAAAATACGCTCCTTATAGATTGTTTGTGTCACCAAAAATATGCCTTATACATTTTCTTGATCTTCTCTATAAACCAAAAATTAAAAAAAAGCAAGATTATCTCAAATTAGTTTATTTATTTGTCGTCGCTCACCCTTTTCAAAAAATAAATGCCATAGTATCAAACCATGAGTAACTACAACAAACAAATCTTCGAAAAATCAGTGGAGCTAACGATTAAATTTAAAAAGCTTACACTTGAAAATAAACGTTTAAGCAAAAGCAAATGAAAAGTTGCTTGAAAAAATAACGTTTTTTGAATCTGAAAATATTTATAAAAGATAGAGAAATACTTAAATCTTATCCCTAAAAAAATAAACAATACTAATAATCAAAAAAATATTTGAAATATTATATATTTAAATGCTAAATTTAATGTGAATTACATGAATTAATTGAATCCACGTTAAATTTTAAAAACCGGAGTAAACAAAATAGAAAATAAACAAAATTATGAATCACAAACAATCAGAATGTTATTCTTGTTATATTGAAGCGACACTTGTCCGCGGCGCCTTGGCGAAGCGCAGCAAGCCACCGTAAGCCGCTGTTTCTTTGAGAGTACCCGTTTCTAGAAATGGGTACAAAGAGTAAGGCATTAAATAAGCACTTAAGCTTACCTAGATACGGTGGACATAAAATAATTTCCAATTATAAAGCGACACTTGTCTGCGGCGCCTTGGCGAAGCGCAGCGAGCCACCGTAAGCCGCTGTTTCTTTGGGAGTACCCGTTTCTTTTCTAAAGAAATGGGTACAAAAAGTAAGGCATTAAATAAGCACTTAAGCTTACCTAGATGTAACAGACATAAAATAATTTCCAATTATAAAGCGACACTTGTCTGCGGCGCCTTGGCGAAGTGCAACGAGCCACCGTAAGCCGCTGTTTCTTTG
>JAIRZH010000108.1 GCA_031267335.1 Oscillospiraceae bacterium
AATTTTCTTATTGAAAATTTTTTCTTTTTTAGAATTTTTTTTGGAGAATTATTGCTTATTTTTTGGTTTTTCTTTTCGTGGGATATTGAATTTTTCATGACAATCACCTTTTTTTATTAAATCTTGCCAATATATAAAATAATTATAACAATTAATGAACAAATAAACGCTAGAACTGCGAAAATATAACATATTTTTTTTTCAGGATAACCTATCATCTCAAAATGATGATGAACCGGGCTCATTTTTAAAAGTCTTTTCCCATGGGAAATTTTAAAATAAATAACTTGAATTATCACCGATAGCATTTCTAAAATATAAACTGCAGCAACAATTATTAGAATACTTATATTTCCAGTTGTCATTCCTATTGCACATGTTAATCCACCTAGAAAAAAAGATCCTGTATCGCCCATAAAGACTTTCGCAGGATAAAAATTCCATATTAAAAACCCTAAACTCCCGCCTACCATAGCAGACGAAAGTATCGCAAGCCCATTCATAGCAAGCATTTGAGCAATTGTTATGTAGCCTACCCCATTTGCTAAGCTAACGGTAGCGCAAAGGCCATCAACCCCATCGGTTAAATTTGCAGCATTTACTATCCCTACGATTACAAAAGCAGCGAAAATCCAATATGTTTGACCTAAATTTAGTTGTCCAAAAAACGGAATACTTACTAAAGTACGTGCTTCCCCGAAATAAAAAGTCTCAGTTAGATAAATACTGCCAAGATAAGAAGAAACAATCATAAATTGCATTATAAGTTTTTGTTTTGCCGTTAATCCGAGATTTCTGTTTTTAACTATTTTTATATAATCATCGATAAATCCAACTAAAGCATAGCAAAGTGCCATTATAATTCCGGCAATTATTTTAATGATTGTAACATGTGTTTCTATTGTTTTAATTCCAATTATTATCCCGCTTAAATAATACAGTGGTAAACAAACAACCAATGAAAGTGTAATGCCAATAATAAAAATAATTCCGCCCATAGTTGGTGTGCCCTGCTTAGACTTATGCCAGTTAGGCCCGATCTCAAATATAGTTTGGCCACATTTTAATTTTGTTAAAATCGGAATCAAAATTTTCCCGAGAAAAACAGTGATTAAAAATGCAATTATAATTGCCAAACATATATAAAATTCTATCATTAATTCTCTCCTTAATCGCTCATTGCATTTTTTCGCGCCACAACGCTTATCGTGGATCCCCTACTAACACTTGAGCCAGGCACAGGGTTTTGAATAGCTATTATTCCTGAATTTTCATTAAAACCAGAAATAATAAGATTAATATTAATGCTATTTGCGATTTCTTTAGCATCTCCTATTCGGTATCCGACGAAGTTAGGAACTTTTACACTTTCGAATTTAGCTTCATTTTGAGCATAAATTACAATCGATCCACCTTTCGGGATTTGTTCGTTTATATTTGGAATTTGCGAAGTGATCACTTCGCCGTCACCTACAATTATAGGTCTAAAACCAGCAAATATAGCTTGATTTCTTGCTATTTCTTTTTTCTTGCCTACTAATTCAGGAACTTTAGCATATTTTTTTAATTCTTCGGAGGTATATTTTGGCTCAATCCCGCAAATAGGTAAAGCTTCACGCATAAATGCTGCAAAAATTGGAGCCGCAACAATGCTACCATAATAAAATTGTCCGCGTGGAGTATCCAAAAAAACAATCGTTACGATTTCTGGATTTTCCGCTGGGGAAAAACCACAAAAAGAAGAAATATAATCTTTTTTGCCAGGAGAACTTAACCCTATTTTTTCAGATGTTCCGGTTTTGGCAGCAATTCTCATTCCAACAATATTTCCGTTTATGCCACCGCCTTCACAGGCATTTCGGGCCATCATAGCTGAAACCCGTTTCGCGGTATCTTCTGAAATAACTTTTCTGCGAACTTCTGTGCCAAAAGATTTAACGATATTACCATCTTTATCTAAAATTTCTTTTACAACATGTGGTCTTACGAGTTTTCCACCATTGGCAATAACTGCCGCGGCTGTAAGCATTTGAATCGATGTTATTCCGAAGTTTTGTCCCATAGAAGCAACGGCGAGATCAATTGGGGCCATTTTCCCGTTTTCGTTAAAAAATAAATCTCGTGTTTCGCCAGGCAAATCTATTCCTGTTTTTTCGTGGAAACCGAATGCTTTATAATAATTAAAAAAATCCTCAGTCCCGATTCTTTGGCCTAGTGTGATAAAAGCTGGATTACATGAATGGCAAAATGCTTCAACAAAATTTTGCGTTCCGTGCCCGCCATGTTTATGGCATCTTATGTACTGAGAGCGTTCACTGATTTTAATGCCGCCTGTACATGAAAAAACAGAATTTTCATTCACTTTGTTAAGTTCTAACCCCATAGCAGCAGTTACTATTTTAAAAACCGATCCAGGATAATAAACATCGCTAATAGCTTTATTTCGCCATTGTTTCAAAAGAATTTCACCGCGAGCTTTTGATCTTTCATTTTCAGGCAAACTTTCTAAATAGGAAATATCAGTTTCACTAATGATTTTAAAAGGATCATTAGGGTCAAAATCTTCTTTAACTGCCATTGCGAGAATTTCACCGGTATTCACATTCATTGTAATAGCAGAAGCACGATTTTGAACTTTGTTTAATTTAACGCCGTCTTCGAGATATTTTTCAAGGATTCTTTGCAATGAGCTATCGATGCATAAACGCAAGCTATATCCGTTTTTCGCAGGAATCATTTGTTCGTAATCGTATGGCATATCGGTACCGATTGCATTTTTAGCACTAATAAGTTTCCCCGGCTGACCAGCTAGCCATTTTTCATAATAAGATTCAATGCCTGCAAGACCCTGGCTGTCTTCGCCTGTAAATCCCAAAACCGAAGACGCACAATGACCGAACGGATAATGCCGTTTATAATCCTCAATAAGTCTTATGCCGTTTGAAATATTGTTTTGAGTTTTAAAATTAAGTATTCTATCTTTTATTTCGTTATTAACTTTCTTTTTCGCGATTATATAAAATGAACGTTTAGAAACTAATTTTTCAATTTTTGATTTTTTAATTTCTAAAATTTCAGAAAGGCCAGTACAAATTAATTCACGTATTTTTTCATCTTTTATGTAATTAGGTTCTAAAATTACATTCCAAACAGTCGAGCTTTGCGCTATTGGAATCATATTTCGATCATAAATAGTGCCACGACGTGCATTAAGTTTTGCATCGACTAACTGTTGTTCTGTGGCCATATTGCCAAGATAAGAACTTTGGAAAATCTGTAAAACAACAAGCCTAAAAGCCAAACTAACGAAACAAACAATCGAAATCATTATAGCTACAATAAGTGCACGTCTACGCATTCTAATAGTAATGCCTTTTGACATCGAAAACCTTTATTTTTTTTATTATTTTTTTATCTTTCTTTAAAAAAGATAATATTAAGCTATTCCGAAATAAAAAATTTATATATGATCTTCTTGAATGATATTATTTTTTTAAAAAAAAATTGCCAAATTAAATTTTCATATTACATCCAAACTATACCATTTAAAAACAGAATAATCATATCAGCAATTAATTATGTTCTTTAAAATAATTAATTATGCTTAATGTTTATTTTAAATTTAATCAAATTATGATAATTTTGCTTCAGAACTTGTTTAATAACCTGTCTGCAATAAGCTCAAGTACGACTTTTTGAAAATTTTAGCATTTTTTAGATTATTTTTTTCTAGACTTGATGCCAGCCGAGTAGAATCAAATGTACTAAAAATGTTCAAAAATTGTCAAAATTCACATCGCTAGCTTATTGAAGACAGGTTCTTAATAATTATTAAAGATTGTTCTCATCAAACTAAAAATACAAATTTTTAAGTAATTTTTAGCATTTTTAGTGCTTTTAACGCTACTTAGCTAGGGCCTGTTTCCACTACTGTTTAACGACCATATTTCGGTA
>JAIRZH010000109.1 GCA_031267335.1 Oscillospiraceae bacterium
GGCAGCCACAATTTTTACATTTATATCGTTGTTCGCTTTTGACAAATCCTGCTTTTACATAATTTTGGCTACTGCATTTTTTACATTTATACATTTCAAACACCTTGGTTTGAAATGTAACATATTATAATTATTTTGGAAACACTCCCCAAAATTTCGAGTAATTTCGTCATTTCAAATAGTGGGAACAGGTCTTAATATTTTTTAAGTAATTTTAGTTAAAATTTTTAAAATTTTGTATGCTAGCCAGTTAGAGCCTGTCTAATATCTCTTTAGCGACACATATTTAATTAAAATTTAAAATCTGTATTGTTTAGAAATATCAGACAGGCCCTTAGATACGTCAGTGTTCGTCTTCTTTACACTTTAAATTTTAAAAATTCTATTAAAACATGCACTATTTAGAAATATTAGACAGAATCTAATTATCTTTTAAATACTCCAAATTTCCTATAAAAACCATAATTTAGATTTAATTTATTACAATAAATATTTAATTTTTTGTCTATCTTATACTGTTTAGCGTTAATCACTAAATCGCCGATTAAAGCTTTAAAATAGCACATATTTAGCCAAATTTTCGATTTTGCATTTTATTAAGTTGAATATTTTATTCATACTTTAAATTTTAAAAATTTTATCATAAAATCTATATTGCTTTTAAAGATATTAAAATTCAACCTAGGAATTACTTGAAATTTGGCAATTTCAGATAGTGAGAACAATCTCTAATTCATTTAAATTTAAAATTAAAGAGGTAAAAATTGTGATTTATATTTTTTTGGCAGAAGGTTTTGAAGAACTCGAAGTTATAGCACCGAGAGATATTTTAAAACGTTCAAAATTTGTTGTAAAAATGGTAGGTTGTGGCCAAGAAATGGTTACCAGCACACTTGGATTAACTATAAAAACCGATATTCAAATCGAAAATTCTATAACTCGAAATTTAGAAGCAATCGTCTTGCCTGGTGGAATGCCAGGGACTGAAAAATTAAATAAATGCGAAAAAGTTCATGAAATTATTAAATTTTGTATGAAAGAAAATATTTTAATTGGTGCAATTTGCGCCGCCCCAACGATTTTAGGAAAAATGGGATTATTAAAAAACAAATATGCAACTTGTTTTCCTGGTTGCGAAAACGACTTACAAGGTGCAATTTTATCGCAAGATTCTGTTTGCCAAGATGGTAATATAATTACTTCAAAAGGCCCTGGGACTGCTATGGAATTTGGGTTTTCGTTAGTAAATTATCTTAAAAGCGAACTTTCGATGCAATTTATAAAAAAATCAATGCATTATTCAGCAACTTAGGGCCTGTTTTATTATATTAAGTTGAATTCCGTCAGGCTATAAGAAATTTATTTTTTCCAAAATAATTTGTTAGGTGCAGGATCTTTAAATTTCGCAAGCCTAGATTTAAATAAAATTCCTTCAAGATGATCGAGTTCGTGGCAAATTGCACATGATTTTAAATTTTCTCCAAAAACTTCGAATAATTCATTATTTCTGTTATATCCAACAGCACGTACGAATTTCGGGCGAATAGTTATTCCAAAAACTCCAGGGCAAGATAAACACCCTTCTGTGTTTTGTTGTTCCCCGCTAGATTCAATAATTTTGGGATTAATTAGCTCAAAATAATCTTTTCCTATATCAATTACAACAACACGTAAAAGAATACCAACTTGTGGGGCCGCTAGGCCTATACCTTTATTTTTGTACATAGTTTCTTTCATGTTATCAAGAAGTTTGTGAAGTTTATTATCAAAGCATTTAACTTCTGCACATACCTTGGCTAATTTTTTATTTTTTTCTGTTAAAACCTTTAAAATCATATAATTCACAACCATATTAAATAAATTCATTAGACTTTTTTCGAAATTTTCCGGAACACTCCGTTTTTTGTTCAAAGCTCCTTGAAGTATCCAAAATACACTGGCGCCACTAAAATCCGGCGGTTTAAAAAGAAGTCTATTGTAATAATAAAACTTTTAATGTTATATAGCCAATATATTTCAAAAAAATAAATATTAAACTGTCTAAAAATTTATATTTCCGCTCATTTAAGATAAATTTTTAAGATATTTTAAATATTTTGTGTTAAATTAAAATTATGAATTTAGTTTTATTTGGTTCACCACATGAAAATGGTTCGACTTTTCAGGCATTAAAAAAAAATTGTAAAGAATATAAAAAATTTTATTTAATAAATTGCTTTAAAAAAAAAATTAGTCCATGTATTGATTGTAAATTTTGCAAAAAAAATTTTAAATGTATTATTTATGATGATATGATAGAAGTTTATGATAAAATTGAAACTTGTAATAAATTTATTCTCGCTTCACCGATATATAATTTTTCATTTCCGTCACCGGTAAAAGCGATTTTAGATAGAACTCAATGTTATTTCTATAAAAATATCCTTAAAACACCGAAAAGACAGGCTTCGCTAATTACAGTAAGCGGATCACGCGATCGTTTCGGGGTTTCGGTGGCAGAAAAACATTTTAAATATTTTTGTAAAATAGCCGGTTTTGAATTTATAAAATCAATATCATATTTTAAAACAGATTTAGAACCTGTCTTTGGCAAGCCGAAGATATAAATTTTTGATAATTTTTGAATATTTTTAGTGTATTTGACTCTGCTTGGTTAGCACCAACTTGAAAAAAAATAAGCGAAAAATGCCAAAATTTTCAAAAAGTTTTGTTTGGAGCTTATTTAAGACAGGTTCTATAATTTACGTTAATATTGACGATAAAAAATTCGCAAAAAAATAATTAGGATCTGTTCCCGCTACCATTCAACGACTATATTTCGATACTTTTTGGTTTGTACTAC
>JAIRZH010000023.1 GCA_031267335.1 Oscillospiraceae bacterium
AAAATCTTTTCAGTATTTTTGGCTCTTCAAGTACCAGCAGTTTGTAATTTCACTCCAGTAATAGTACAAGCTATTAATAACAAAGTAGATAGTAGAAATAATCAAAAAAAATCAGCTAACGATCTAAAGGATACAAGTATTCGCCTTTTAACTGGTGTTATTTTAGGCTTTATTCCAGGTATGTTGGTAGGAAATAAAACAAAATCAGACAGTCAAGAAAAAATTATTTTGCCACAAAAAGAAAATAATACGCAACAAAATAATAAAATTATTGAAGATCTCATATCTTACTTAAATAATATTTTTGAAAGCCAAAATTCAATGCAACCTCAAGAAATCACTAAATCTCTTCAGACAATAACAGGCAAACCAAGACAAAATTTTGATGAATGTGTTAAACAAATTCAAACATCAAAAGAAGAATTCGACAAAAAAATGAGGCTTTCGGAACAATTTGAAGAAGAAAATAAAAACTTGAGAAAACAAGTTCAAGCGTTGAGAGAACTCCAAACACAAAATGAGGAAGAAAAAAAATATCCACAACAACAAAATATAAAACAAATTGAAGAAGAAAACAATCAACTTAAAGATCAAATTTTAAAAAAAGATCAAGCAGTTTCGGAATTACAAGAAAAAAATAAGGAGTTAGAACAATTTCAAGAAGATAATGAAAATTCGAAGGAATTAAAGGAATCAAATGAAAAGTTAAACAAACAAATACAAGAAATTAGAGAACAAAATCGAAATTTGCAAAATCAATTAAGCGAATTAACTACTAGAACTCAAAGTCTGGGACAAGAAAAAGATCAAACAGTTTCGGAATTTCGAGAAAAAATTATTAGTTTATCAAATAAAAATCAAAATTTAAATAACGAGATTAGTGAGTTAAAAAATTTTCTCAATTTTAGACAAATAACTATTAAGAAATTTGAGGAACAATTTATCGAAGCCATTCAAGAGCTTAAAAAAATGACAGAAAATTCAGAAAATTTAGAAAGTTCTTATGATAATATTAAAAATATTGTAGAATCTATTAATAAAATGTTAAATAACAGTAGTAATGTAAAATTCCCGGGTAAAGGTGAATGCACATTTACACAAGTTTTAACAGAATTTAAAAGAACTGTCGATGCTGTGCATAGCACAAATTCACAATTTAAAAAAGTGAACCGAGAAATTAGTTATAGAGAACAGCTAAAACGACAAATCAAAAAATTGCAAAAACATAGCAGAGAGTCAGAACAACAAACAGATGAATCATTATTGATAGAACAATTGCAAGAGTTAATGAATCAAACAGACGGGATGTATATACGACTTAACAAACATTTTGGCAATTGTAAAATGTCTTTCCCACGAATGGAAAGATTTTTTGAAAAAATAAGTCAAGAATTTCTAACAAATCAAGAATTTCTAGAATTTCTAAATGAATACGAAAAAGTTAATAAACAAGGTCGTATACAATACTATGAGTTAAAACAACAATGCTCAGAAAATGGTGAAAAAATCAACGAGTTAATACAACAAATTAAAGTATTTAACGGGCAAGCAATATCGGCGAACCAACAAGAAAAAATGCAAATCAGATCGGAAATAGAACAACAAATTGAAGTATTAATGAGGCAGATAACAACGATAGATCAGTTGATAGAAAAACACATTAACACAGTTGAAGAAATGTGCCAAAAAATCAAAGAATTCGCGAGAACAAACAATATTAAGATTATCAAAAAAAATAATAACAGCGAAAAATATCAAGGTTATGATGATTTTCAAGAATTAGAATTCCAAGAAGAAGAAGAAGAAGAATTCCAAGAAGAGCAGTAAGAAAATCTTCAAAATGAAAAAGTGTAAGCAGGAAATTTAGACGGAATTTGTAATTTTGACGGCAGTGTTATGTTGGGAGCTTAATGAATAATTTTATAAATTTTATATGTTGCACGAAGGGCATTTTTTGGAAAATTTATTTTTAAAAAAACACATAATTTCGTTCCTCCTTTAATTTTCATGTGCCAGGTTTAATTCCTTTTCTTCAAGCGGAAATGGTTAAAATTTTATTTACAGCCTGTCCGCAAAAAAATAAATAATAATACTATTTAAAAATTAATTTTGCATTTCTCCCCATCTTTCGATGAGGAGAATTTTATAGTTATAAACTAAGAATTACATTTTATATTTTAGCAAGCAGAACAAGAAGGTTTGCAACCGCAAGGTTTTTGACAGCAAATTTTTTCTAATTTTGGCTCGCAATAGCGTTCTTTGTGGCAACAATCATAAATTGGTTTTACCAAATATTTTTGAATTTCGCAGCGGCAAACCGGCCTTTCTATGATTTTTTCGCTTTCACAAGAACAAAATGATGTTCTTGGCGCGAAATTTTTGCTTTCACAATTGCACATTTAAATCACCATTCCTTGTTTTTTAACATCTGTGGTTCAAGCCACTTTTTACCATATTCGAAATAAACTAAATTTGTTCATATTTATAAAAATTTCTCAAAAATTAGTTAGGCTTTGTTCCTATTATTTGAAATGACAAAATTTTAAGTAATTTTCGGCTTGGGAAAAAAATTTTTCACAATATTGACGTATTTTAAAAAAATTCAACATAGTACAAGCCAAAAAGTACCAAAATATAGTCGTTGAACGATAGTAGGAAAGGCCTAATCTATTAAAGAATCTAAAGTTTTATTTTTTATCCTTAATTTAAATATTAAAAATGTTTTCATACCTCATAAAAAACTTAGAAAAAAGCTACTTTCTGATGAACAAAAAGAAGAAAATCAAATTATTTCAAGTTATAGAATCAAAGTCGAACATGCAATTTGTGGAATTAAGCGTTTACGTTGTTTAACTGATGTTTTTAGA
>JAIRZH010000036.1 GCA_031267335.1 Oscillospiraceae bacterium
TTTTGTTTTTGTATAAATGCATATATTATTTAAAATCTAAATTAAAAAATTATAATTAATAACTAAATTAATTATAACTTTGAGTATGCCAGGTTTGATGCTGCATTTTAGGTGAATTAGGGCCTGTTCCCACTATTTGAAATGACAAAATTTCGAGTAATCTTTGATTTGGATAAGAAAAACTTTTTCACAATACTGACGTATTGTGAAAAAAATTAACATATTACAAATCAAAAAGTACCGAAATACGGTCATTAAACGATAATGGAGACAGGCCCTAATTTAGTTTCGGTTAATTAGAAATTAATGATTTACATACGGCAAAATTCCCAAAAAACGCACATGCTTAATCGCTAAAGTTAAAGCTCTCTGATGCCTAGCACACAAACCAGTCACACGGCGAGGCAAAATTTTAGCCCTTTCGGACATAAACCTACTAAGCTTCGCAGGTTCCTTATAATTAAATTTTTCGATCCGCTCAAGACAAAAATTACAAAATTTTCTACGTGACCTTTTATTTTTATAATTTCGATTATAGCCGCTATTTTCGCTACGATTATCGCTACGACTATTATTACGGTGATCACTATTATTTTCAAAATTCTCAGCCAATTAATACAGCCTCCTTTTATAATTTAAAATGGTAAATCATTATTATCGCCAGCTTCCTCTGACGTATTCTTATTATTTGGTTTAAAATCACCATCGTTGCCGCTAGCATAAGCCAAACTTTCTTGCGATGCAGCCTTGGATTCTACGAAATGCACATTACTTGCGATAATTTCGACAGCCTTACGTTTTATGCCATCGTTTCCTTGATATGTTCTGGTTTGAATTGTACCATCAACCGCAATTAAATTG
This sequence comes from Oscillospiraceae bacterium, assembly GCA_031267335.1. GTDB lineage: Bacteria > Bacillota > Clostridia > Oscillospirales > Acutalibacteraceae > Improbicoccus. Next base: position 862 of record JAIRZH010000036.1, read on the forward strand.
CCTTTTTTAAAATGATTGCAAACAAATTCAGCATTTCCACGCCATGCAACGATATCGAAAAAATCCGTTTGACGTTCTTCACCCTGGCGAACATAGGACCTTGCGACAGCTATAGAAAAACGTACTACCGGTATATCACTTGGCGTTTGGCGCAATTCTGGATCCGCCACAATTCTTCCGACTAACGCAACAACATTAAGCATATTTTACTCCTTCAAAATTAAAAAATTCCCAATAATTTTCACATATATAATAAAATATTTTATCACTCAAAAATTAATCTTCTGCAATGATAAGCGTACGCAAGACCTCATCGGTAATACGCGAAATACGATAAATTTCCGCGGGTACATTTGGACCTGAAAAAAAATTTATAACAAAATAATTTCCTTCACTTTCTTTTTTTATTTGATAGGCCAATCTACGTTTGCCCCATTTATCAATTGATTCTACTTCGCCTTCGTTTTCTGAAATTATTTCAACAAACTTATTAACCAATGAATCCCTTGCTTCTTCGCTTAACCGCGTAGAAAGAACTAAATAAAAACCATATTTTGTTTTAGTACAAGATTTTACGCAAGACAAAAAATATTCACCTCCAAAATATCAAAAAATTAACTACTATAAACACTTACCTTGGAACGCCGACGCCCCAAACGTTCAAACGCTACTTTGCCACTAATCAATGCAAACAAAGTATCATCCGACCCACGCCCAACGTTTTCGCCCGAATGAATTTTTGTTCCTCTTTGTTTGACCAATATATTACCAGCTAATACAAATTGGCCATCTGAACGCTTTACGCCAAGACGCTTTGATTCCGAATCACGACCATTCCGGGTCGATCCCATGCCCTTCTTATGAGCCATAATATCACCACCTTTTTATTTTAAATCAACTAATTCAAAAAAACATAAAAACCGCCAAATCAAGCAATAGAAATAATTTCTAGCTTTGTGTATTGCTGTCTATGGCCCATTTTACGCTTACAACTCTTTTTTGGTTTATATGTGAAAACCGTAATCTTTTTAGATTTACCATGTTTTAAAACTCTAGCGTTTACCGAAACATCTAAATACGGTTTACCGAATTTAAACCCTGCTTCGTTATATAAAGCTACAACTGAAAAACTCAAATTTTGCCCTTCTAAAATGTCAATTTTCTCACTAAATACCACGCAACCAGGCTCTACCTTATACTGTTTTCCTAGTATTTCAGCAATTGCATACATTAATTATACCTCCATTCTCAAATTTGTATTTTATAATTTTTAATTTTTAACGTCAACACAAAAATTCATTTCCTTCAAAACGTCTACACATCTATCACAAACATCAACATACTCATTATTTTTCCCAACGGTCTCGCTATACATCCAACATCTTTCACATTTACGTCCTGGCGCTTTTTTAACATCAATTTTAAAATTTGTTCCTGTAAACAAAAACAATTTTACATCAGAAACTATCGAAACAGATTTTATATCTTCTAATGCTTTATCAAAAAACTCAAACTCTTTTTTGTCTGCACTTATTATAATTTGAGCCTCCAAAGATGAACCCACAATTTTAGACTGTCTCGCTTTTTCCAAATTTATTTTTATATCATCGGAAATTTTCATTATTTTTCGCCAATAAGATATCAAATTATCGTCTTCCACTAAAGAAAAAGATTCCAAAGCATCATTTAAAAATACACTTTCTGATTCTTCCGATTTGGGAATAAATGACCAAATTTCCTCTGCGGTAAAAGAAATTATAGGCGATATAATTTTAACCAAATCTTTTAAAACGTACCACATTGCCGTCTGGGCGCTTCGCCGTTTTTTATCGTTAGAATTTTCTGTATACAGTCTATCTTTTAATATATCAAGATAAAAATTAGATAAATTTAAAATACAAAAACTTTGTACAGCATGGAATACAGCATAAAACTCAAAATTTTCATAAGATTCAAAACATTTTTGAATTAATTTTTTTAGCTCTAACAAAATCCATTTATCTATTGACAGTAAATCATCAAAAGAAACTAAATTTTCTTTCGGGCAAAAATCATACAAATTCCCCAAAATAAAACGAGCAGTATTACGAATTTTACGATATGATTCAGAAATTTGAGATAAAATATTTTTAGAAACTTTAACATCCGAAGTATAGTCAACTGAAGCAACCCAAAGACGCAAAATATCTGCTCCATATTCACTTATAATCTCTGAAGGCGAAATCACATTCCCTAAAGACTTTGATTGTTTTTTTCCTTGATCATCTACAACCCAACCGTGAGTTATAACTGTTTTATATGGAGCACCTTGGTTCATTCCAACCGATGTAAGCAACGAAGATTGAAACCAACCACGATATTGATCGGCACCTTCTAAATATATATCAGCAGGAAATTCGCTTTTGGATAAAACTGCGTGATGAGTTGAACCAGAATCAAACCAAACATCCATAATATCTTTTTCTTTTTTAAATTTATTTGAACCACACTTAGAACATTTTTCCGTTCCGCTCAAAAAATAATCGGCTTCATTTGCAAACCAAGAATTAGAACCTTCTTTTTCGAAAACCTTAGATACTTTTAACATAGATTCATAATCAACAAACGGCTCGCCGCATTCAAGGCAAAAAAAGATAGGCAAAGGTACTCCCCATTTGCGTTGGCGAGAAATACACCAATCATTTCTTTCGGTTAGCATTGATTTCATACGCTCTTCGCCCCACACAGGAATCCAATTAACATTTGCTATAGCTTTTAAAGCATCATCTTTAAATTTAGAAACCGAGCAAAACCACTGATTAGTCGCACGAAAGATAACGTTTTTTTTGCATCTCCAACAATGTGGATATTTATGAGTTATATTTTTTTGGGCAAAAAGCAAATGCTTATTTTTTAATGTTTGTATTATATTTTCATCCGAACTTGAAATTTTTAAATTCGCAAATTCGCCAGCTTCTTCGGTAAAATATCCATAATCATTAACCGGAACCGGAATTTCTAAGCCATAATTTTTGCAAACTTCAAAATCTTCAATACCATGCCCCGGAGCTGTATGAACGCAGCCTGTACCGGATTCAACCGTAACATGATCGCCCAAAATTACTTTTGAAACTCTTGGCAAAAAAGGATGCTGAGTCTTTATGTTTTCTAATTGGGAACCCTTAAAAATCGAAATAACTTCATAATTTTTAATTCCCGCAACACCACATGAAGCTTCAACTAGCTTCGAAGCTATCACGTAAAATTCGCCATTAGCACTAATTAAAGAATACTCAAACTCAGAGTTAACGCAAATCGCCACGTTGCCGGGTAAAGACCAAACGGTTGTTGTCCATATAACGAAAAATATTTTTTCATTATTTATGCCTAAATTCGCAAATTTGCCTTCATCATCGATAAGTTGAAATTTTACATAAATAGAATCGCAGGCATCTTGATTATATTCTATTTCTGCTTCAGCGAGAGCTGTTCTGCATTCCGAGCACCAATAAACCGGGCGCAAACCACGATAAATTGCACCACGTTTTGCAAGTTCGGCAAAAACTTCAATTTGTTTAGCTTCAAACCTTGGCTCTAATGTTATATAAGGGTTTTCCCAATCTGCAAAAATCCCCAAACGCTTAAAAGACTCACGTTGGATTTCAAGATAATTCAACGCCGTTTTAGAACAAACATCACGCAATTCTACATCGCTCAATTCATTGTAATTTTTAGTAATCGATTGAGATTTAAGTTCAGTTGGCAAACCGTGCGTGTCCCAACCTGGCACAAAATTCACTTTGAATCCAGACATATTTTTAAATTTTACTACCATATCTTTTAAAATCTTATTAAGAGCATGCCCAAGATGAATTTCACCATTAGCATATGGCGGGCCATCATGAAGAACGAAAGTTGATTTATCTGAATTCTTTTCTTGCATTTTTTGATAAACATTTATTTTTTGCCAATATTTAAAGACATCTAATTCTTTAATAGGGAGCTGAGCTTTCATTGGAAAATCGGTTTTAGGCAGATTAAGCGTACTATTATATTTCTTCATAATTAATCTTGCATACCTCTTTACGAAATTTTTTAAAATTTAAACATTTGCTTGCAACTATTAAAATCTCTGCGTATTCACATATATATACATACAACTTTGTAAACTTTATTTTAAAAAATACTCAATTAAAAATATTCATTGAAAATTTTGAATCGACCCTAAAAATTTTTCAGGCCTCACTGAAGCTTCAAAATTAGAATTTTTATATTTATCTTTTACACCATTTTGAATCGCAAGTTCCGATAAAAATTTTGCGCGAATGCCACCTTCGTTATTAGCATTAGCATCTTCATTGGATTTTTCAGGAACATTGCTAAAAATTTCTTTTTCTTCATTAAAATTTTTAGTCAAACTATCTACTGAAAATAATTCTTCTTCTATTTCCGTAATAGGATCACAAGGAAGATTTTTCAAAAAAGCAATTTGTTCCTCGAAACGCTTAATTAGCTCGCCTTTTAATTTTTCAGTATGTTCATAAAGACGTTTTGAAATATTAAGCTTTTTTTTCGCATCGCTTTTCGCAATACTCATCATTTTATTAGCTTTCTCAGATGCATCTTTTAAAATATATTTAGATTTTACACCTGCATCTATAACACTAGCTTCGGCAATTTGCTGAGAATTTATTATCGCTCTACGAATAGTAGCTTCTTCTGATCTAAACTGATCAATTTTACGTTTAAGACACTCAATTTCTTCTTTTAAATCATTATGTTGAATAGACATTTCGCGAAAAGTATCTTGTATTTCATCTAAAAATTTGTCTACATCGCAAGGTTTATAACCACCGATCACAGCACGCGAAAATCTTGCATCTCTTACTTGTGATAAACTTAACATTTTTACCTCCTAATATAAAAACTTAAAAATAAATATCTTCTTGCTCAAGTTTGCTAATAATCTTTGAACCAGTTATTTCAACACCGTTTGGCGACAAAACATAAGTATTACGTGCAACCAGCATAAACTTGCCGCCTTTTGCGTAAACAACACCTCTTAAAAAATCTATAATTCTACAAGCTAATTCAGGTTTAGTTTGCTCTAATTCAAGATCTAAAACGACAATGCTTCCCTCGATAATTCCGTCAGCAGCACTTAAAATTTCTTTATCGTAACTTTGGGGCTTAAAACAAACGATTTTAACATTGTTTTTATGTATATTCACAATTTTAGATCTTTTGTTTCCCGTCACATTATTTTCTGGTTTTTTTGTCTCAAATTCCTCGTTCTCATAATTTTCGGATTCTTCCGAAGGATTCCACATTTCCTTTAAATTATTCCAAAAATTTGTCAATTTTTTTCAATTCTCCTCATATTTAGCATAATTTCGATAAAAAATATATTAAATCGAATATATAAAGCATCCTCTCAATTTTTTTAAAAGTTGTCAAGTTTTTTTAAAAAAATCAAAATTAAAAATATAAGAACTTATTCTCGTTAAACCGAAATACAAATTTTAGGTATTTTTTAAGCATGTTTTGATGTCTTTTAACAGTTTATTAGCTAGCACCCGATAAAAAGAAAATAAACAAAACATCAAAAATTACCAAAAAGTTGTATTCCTTAGATTTGATAAAAATAATCTCTAATTTTGAATTACTTGAATTCGAAAAAACAAAAAATATCTAGGGCCTGTTACCACTACCGTTTAACGACCATATTTCGGTACTTTTCGATTTGTATTACGTTAAATTTTTTCACAATACGTCAGTATTGTGAAAAAATTTTCCTTATCCAAACCAAAAATTACTCGAAATTTTGTCATTTCAAATAGTGGGAACAGGCCCTAATTATTAATTTTAGAATAAATGATATTCCATATTTTTTCAGAAATTTCTTCAAGCTTGTCTATTTCACACCCATTAGCGGAACAATCAATGATTTGCCAACTGTATTTTTCGGCTAAATATTGTGCAGCAATTTCACATTGCTTTAAATAATTTTTATCAAATTCATGCAAATCCTGTTTAAAATAATTACCACAATATCTAGATTTCAAAAGATTTTGTGAAATTTCTATTGGAACTTTTAAATAAATTACCAAATCCGGCTTTGGAATTTTAAGTTTTTGATATTCATATTCCACAAGCCAATCTAAGAATTTATCACGATCTTTTTTGTTAATTTTTGCAAGTTGATAAATCATATTTGATGTTGTATATCTATCGCAAATTACAATCGAATTTTCTTTTTCATAAAAATTTTTCCAATATTTAATATAATTTATAAAACGGTCTACGGCAAAAAACGACGAAGCTGCATATGCATTCACTTCACAAGCATTTTCGCCTAACTCTCTGTTTAAATAAATTCTAATAGGCCCTGATGATAAACTTTCATAATTTGGCATTGAGATTAACTTGGCATCAAAATTTTTCAATAATAACTTTTTAGTTAAAATCTCAGATTGTGTCCTTTTACCGCTTCCGTCAAGACCTTCGAATACTATAATTTTCATTTATAAACCATTTAAAAATTTATTTTCGGCTAGGACCTAAAATTACCTACAAATTTATATTCTAGCTTGTCAAAAATAAATTTTAAATCTTTAACCTGTTCCAATTACGGAAATATCAACTTGAATCTTTAATTTACACTTTAATACCGGGAGATAACTTTTCCAATTTTTTTCGATATTTTTAAAATATTTAGGATATTTATTTCTTAATATTTTCCCAAATTTAAATATATCACATTTAGAAATTAATGTTTTTTTAATTGCGGTTTCGCAGATCTTATGTGCTTTTTGCTCTATAATTGGCTTTATTTTTTCATTTATTTTTTTAACATCTTTAAATTCTTCATTAAATTCCAAAATGTTTACTGAAATTTTTGAATTAATTTCAAACATTGGGCGATTTTCTTGCATAATGGCATTTATTTCTGTTTTTGCGCTTTCTATTGTGCAAGAAAGATTTTTTTCATAATCATTAACATCAAAAATACCAATTTTTGAAACATTTCGCAAAATTTGTGCTCCAATAGTTTCTTCTTTGTCTAAAAAAGATGATAATTTATCATTAGAAAATACAGCAAGATTTTTACATATTATTTTTTCATGTTCGTCTTTTTCCATGCAAAGCATAACTGGATCAGAAATATCGCTTTTTAAATCACGTTCAAAATTTAAAATATTTATATCAGCATTTTCATTTGCTAAACCTTTTATTGTGGCGGCTTTAATAAGTTTATCGTTATCTTTAGCATCAAAAAATTCTTTCGCTTTGCCTTTAGTTACGCGCAGATTTACACTCAATCTATTTTCATAATACCTAACAAAAAAATCAAGAAATTTATCTAAACCTTTTTTAGCGGCTTCTTCGCCAACGAGTACTATAAGATTTTGCGAATAAAGTGGAGTAAGGCCAGTAACTTTTTTTAATTTTCCCAAAGCTAAACTTAAAGTTTGCCCAGTTACATCTGTATTTTTAATACTAGGTTGATCTTTATTTTCGGGATTTTTAAAATCATGAGATTGCACATGAACATTATATTCATTATCATCAAAATCAACCGCAATCCCTTGTACTAGCAGCTTCTCGTGGATTTGGCTCTGCTGACCTTTGCCACAAAATACAAAAATCCCCGGTAGCAATAATATAGATATTAATTTTGACCAATTGTATTTCAAATTAAAACCCGCTTTAGTTTTTTAAAATCGATTTTTTAAATTTCTTTATAATAAGAAGTAAAATAGGGATAACAAACGCAGTTATTATGGTAAAAATCAATAAAACATTTGTGCTAAAAATTCCTGATGCTACATTTGAAATTTTTATAAATTTATTCGTAAAAACCAAAAACACTCCAAGACAAATAATGATGATTTTGTTATTTTTTCTCCCAAAAGTCTTTCGTATACATTCAGAAGATAAATTCATAAATAATGAAATTTTTACAAATATGCTTGCAGCCCAAAGCCCTAAATATAAGGCATCGAGATTTTCTAAATTTCCGATTTTCGCAATGCTTGCTGCATTATAAGCAGGGAAAAATCTCGTCGTGGCAAATTCGCCCAAAGTTCCGGTAACGAAAAAAATCATGCCTGCCATTAAAACATAAAAAACAACATTCCAAGTAAAAACACCCTTTACGATATTACCTTTTGATTTAGGCAAAAGTACCGCCATAGCTGGAATACAGGAACTCCTAGAAATTAAAAACAAAATTCCTTGAATTGTTGTATGATTTTGATTCTCATAAAAAAACGGTTTTAACTCAGTAAAATCAATAATTTTAAACAGTGAAATACCTAAAACTAAAAACGCCACGATTATAAAAAATAAAATTATTGCAGAAGCACGCGCTAAACCTTCAATTCCTTTTGCTGCACCATAACATGCAAAAAATATCATAGAGGTCGAAAGCAATAAAAACGAAACCGGTGGATTCATAACATTTTCAATAAAACTCTTAAAAACGGCCAAAGTGTGAGCACAAACAAAAATAAAATAAGCAGCATAAATTAAAGCAATTAAACGCCCAACAAAACCTAATAAATTATAGCTTATGTCAAAGATATCGTCTTGGGTTCCAGTTTTACATAAATTGCAAACTGGAATTACTAGCAAAAAAGTAAGTAAAAAAGCCACAATGCATGAAATTATGCAATCCCATATACTATTACCACCAATCAAGCGTGAGCCAAAAGTTACGCACACCACTATGCGGCTAATTAATAGCATACAAATAAGTTGTTTTATTGAAATTATATATCTTTTTTGTTCCAAAATAGCTCCTTATTAAATTTCTGAACCTGGCATAGACTGAATTCTGTTTCTACGTTTAGAAAGAATTTTCCAACTTGATCTAACGAAAGTATCCCGCATACCTAAAAGCCCAAATGGTGAAACTGGGGAAGTAAAAGGGATGCCAAAATTAGATTTTGAGCATAAATTTATTAACATCGCGGTAAACAAGATCATTATTCCCCAAATTCCAAGAGTCCCACCGGCTATTACAAAAAAAATTCTTAAAAGTGTTATTGGTTCATAAAGATTCGGAATTATATAAGAAGAAATTGACGTCAAAGCCACAACCATAAGTGTAGGTGCACCAATGAGACCTGAATTCACAGCAGCATCTCCGATAACTAATCCGCCAACAATACTTACAGCATGTCCGAGATTTTGTGGCAAACGCAAACCCGCTTCACGCATGATTTCGTATAAAAAATGAATTATTAAAGTTTCGAGCATAAGTGAAAACGGAGTGGTCCCAACAGCCATTGCGATTTTATTTAGCAATACTCCTGGAAATAATTCAGGGTTAAAAGTAGCAAGACCGACATATAGCCCTGGCAAAAGTGTTGCTATAAAAAAAGCTACAAATTTAAGGATTCTATTTAAACTTGCAAAATATGGCCTTAATGCGTAGTCATCTATATTATGAAAATATTCAACAAATAAATATGGCACAATTAATACTGTCGGTGAACCATCTACAATAACTGCAATTCTTCCTTCGGAAAGTTTGCCACAGACAGTATCTGGGCGTTCAGACATGCCTACGCTTGCAAATAATGATAAATCACCGTCTTCCTCTAAATATGGTGAAACACACCCGGAAGTCATAACGGATTTTAAATCGCAATTTTTGATTCTTTTACGAACTTCTTTAAGAATTTTTTTTTCAATTCTATCGGCAAGATAACATAAACATACTGTGGTCCTAGTCGTACTACCTACTTCCATAGTTTCAAATTTAAGGGTTGGATTCGTAACTCTACGCCGCACCATAGTTATGTTAATGCGAAGTGCTTCGATAAAACCTTCACGTGAGCCGCGCTGAGATTTTTCAGAAGTAGGTTCAGATATCCCTCTTATCGAGAAGCCTTGAACCCCGAGCACTATCATTTTATTGCAGCCATCAAGAGCAAAAACAGCGCAGCCCACCATGGCCATTTGCATTGCTTCTTCATAAGTTCCGACTTCTATTTGATCCGAAAATGCAATAACTTCATCGCGAATTTTTTTGTATATCTCCAAGGGATTATTAGTTTTTGATTCGAATTTTGTGATTAATCTTAAAATATCTCCAGTAATACTTTTATTTATTAAACCATCGATACTAATTATTGCAGAATTAATTCCGCAAATTTTCATTTCTCTTATTATTAAATCTTCACTTTCATTAAAATCATTTCTAAAAATTTCAAGACTTTTTTTTAAAGAACTATCTATATCGCGCTTAGGCACAACATCTGTACTTTTTTCACCATCGCTGACAAAAAAATTTAAAATTTTTTCAATAACATTAAGCATAAATACCTCTTTCAAAAGATATTCTTTCCATTTATACAAAATTTTATTCAATAGATTTCTTTCGAAACTCTTTTCCACTTATTTCCCTTAGCTTGGCACCAACCAATCAGAATCACGAATACTCTAAAAATGTTTAAAAATTGCCAAAAATTCGCATATTTAGCTTATTTAAGACAATATTTTCTTAGACTTATTTTTTTAAATCGCCGAATTTTATGTAAAGTTCCTTGAAATACGTGAATACCTCAAGGAGATTCGAACAAAACGAAAGTATTGCGGAAAATTTCAAAATAATTCAATCAAGCCATTTCACATTAACAGCTTGCCAAGCTGTTCCTCCGGCGTACCCTGCAGCAGCGCCAATGAGTGTTTTTACAGCATGATCAGCTATTCTTTTGCCAAAACTTTTTTCATCTTTGAGATTTTTATCATTATAAACGCTAAACCCAAGACCGACTAATCCTGAGATCACTGCGTTACTGATACTAGCCCTACTAGTTAGATGAGCTATATCAAAAAAATCTCCACCGCCCGCTACGTTTTCCAGCTCGTCTTTATCAATATCTTTTAATTTATCAACTATTTCAGAGCATAAAGTTTTCAAATTTTTTAAATTTTCATCTGTAATTTCTACTCCTTCTGAAGAAAATAATTTACGAACATCTTCTTCTGTTTTTTGTTCAAAAAGTTTAACGGCAAACTCTT
>JAIRZH010000107.1 GCA_031267335.1 Oscillospiraceae bacterium
ATTTTTTCTGATACATGTATTGTACCTCCAGTTTTGATTCTTATTTTTTGCCTCTTTTACTTTTTTTTATTTGTTAATTTTTAAATATTTTTAATTTTACTATTATGTCGGGTGGCAAGCAAATAATTATAAATTCAGCTTTAAATTTATGCTTTTTTCACGATTTATGGTGATGTTTGAGTTGAGTCGGGTGGTAAGTTTAGCAACACATATTTAACTAAAATTTTTAAAATTCTGTATTGCTTAGAAATATTAGACAGGCTCTAAAAAAATGGGATAAAATTTTCTTTATTTGGTTATTTTTAGATAGTAAAAACAGGTTTTAACTACCGAAAATTTGCTTTATTCTATCAAAAAAAGTTGTATTTTTCTGATAATTTTTAGCTACTGAAATCTTATCGAATTTTTTCAGTAATTCTTTTTGTTCTTCGGTTAAATTCCTAGGTATTTCTATACTAATTTTTATCATTTGGTCGCCATGGCCACGTCCGCTAAGCTTCGGCATTCCTTTACCTTTTAATTTGAATATATCTCCATGTTGAGTACCTTCATGAACATGATACTGCACTTTGCCGGTTAGCGTCGGAACTGTGACATCTCCTCCGAGAGACGCTTGAACAAAAGGAATAGGGATCTCGCACCATATGTCATCGTTTTTGCGTGAAAAAATAGGATGCGGTTTAACGCTTATATAAATATGCAAATCACCAAAACTACTGCTATTTGATCCAGCATTGCCTTTATTTCTTACATTTAAAATCTGTTCATTATCGATACCAGCTGGAATTTCAATTTCAAGAGACTCTGATTTACGTACTTTGCCGCGACCGCCACAAGCAGAACAAGGATGTTCAATAACCTGCCCGGCACCTGCACAAACTTCACATGTATGCGAAGTTTGTATTACCCCAAATGGTGTACGTTGGCTTTCTACAACTTGACCTGAACCACGACATCTGGAGCAAGTTTTTTTCGAATCATTGTTTTTTGCTCCCGTACCTGAACACGTTTCACACGCCGCAACCCTATTATAGTTAATAGTTTTAGTGCAGCCTGTAGCTGATTCCGAAAAACTTACCGAAACTGAAACTTCAATATCAGTTCCACGTTGGGGTCTGCTGCGAGTATAAGAAGAACTATCGAATCCACCGCTAAAAAAACTTCCGAAAATATCGCCTAAATCAAACTCTTGTTCAAAACCAGCTGAATATTTAGCGCTCGAACTACCACCGAAATTCTGGTTAAACCCGGCATGGCCTAACTGGTCATACCGGCTGCGTTTGGTTTTGTCAGAAAGAACTTCGTAAGCTTCGTTAATTTCTTTTAACTTGGACTCAGCCGACTTATCATTCTTGTTTAAATCAGGATGATACTGTTTCGCAAGTTTACGATAAGCTTTTTTAATTTCAGATTCTGTAGCTGACTTAGGAACCCCTAAAGTCGAATAATAATCGTTTGCCATCTAGCCGCCTACTTTTATTTTAATTTTTCTTATTGTCGTCATTTACATCCTTATATTTAGCATCATAGACGTTTTCATTGCCAGAGTCATTCGCAGACTGTTGAGCATCATCAGATTGCTGACTTTGCGGACTTTGCTGATATAATTTGGACGAAACATCATACATTTGTTTCTGCAGTTCTTCTTTTGATTTATTTATTTCATCAATATTATTTTCGGCCAATTTTTTGCGTAAATTCTCAATTTTTTGATTTAACAAATCTTTATCAGCTGAATCGATTTTTTCCCCACTGTCTTTTATAAGTTTTTCAACTGTGTAACAAAGATTTTCGGCTTCGTTTTTGGAATCTACTTCTGTACGACGTTTTTTATCATCTTCGGCATAACGTTCGGCATCTTTAACTGCGCGTTCTATATCATCTTTGCTCATATTGCCGCTTGAAGAAATAGTAATATTTTGTTGTTTGCCCGTACCTTTATCTTGGGCGGTAACATTTACTATTCCATTTGCATCGATATCGAAAGTTACTTCAATTTGCGGAACTCCACGTGGTGCAGGCGCTATCCCATCGAGTTTAAACAACCCTAATTGTTTGTTATCCCTTGCGAATTCGCGTTCGCCTTGTAAAACATTAACTTCGACTTGAGTTTGGCTATCTGCGGCAGTAGAAAAAACCTGACTTTTTTTGGTAGGAATAGTTGTATTACGGTCTATAATTTTAGTCATTACACTGCCCATAGTTTCGATTCCTAATGAAAGTGGAGTTACATCTAAAAGCAATAATCCTTTAACGTCTCCGCCTAAAACACCAGCTTGTATAGCCGCGCCCATCGCTACGCATTCATCGGGATTAATACCTTTAAATGGATCTTTACCAATGAATTTTTTAACAGCCTCTTGGACTGCAGGGATACGTGTTGAACCACCGACCAATAAAACCCTATTTATTTCTTGTATAGTTAAACCAGAATCACTAAGTGCTTGCTTTGTCGGACCCATTGTTTCTTCAACCAAATTCTTTGTTATTTCATCAAACTTAGCTCTTGTCAAAGTAAGTTCTAAATGTTTAGGTCCTGAATTATCAGCTGTAATAAATGGTAAATTAATTGAACTAGCAGGAACTCCAGAAAGTTCTATTTTCGATTTTTCCGCTGCTTCTTTTAAACGCTGCATCGCCATTTTATCACTAGATAAATCAACTCCGCTTTCGGATTTAAATGTCGCAACCATCCAATCGATTATTTTTTTATCAAAATCATCTCCGCCGAGCCTGTTATTACCAGCGGTTGCAAGAACTTCCTGGACACCTTCGCCCATTTCTATTATCGAAACATCAAAAGTTCCACCACCGAGATCATATACCATAATTTTTTGATCATTTTCTTTATCAATCCCGTAAGAAAGCGCTGCAGCCGTTGGTTCATTTATTATTCTTTTAACTTCCAAACCTGCAATTTTGCCAGCATCTTTTGTCGCTTGGCGTTGTGCATCAGTAAAATATGCCGGGACGGTAATTACCGCTTCGGTTACTTTTCCACCGAGATACGCTTCCGCGTCTAATTTAAGTTTTTGCAGAATCATTGCTGAAATTTCTTGCGGAGTGTAACTTTTGCTATCAATGTTAACCTTATAATTTGTCCCCATTTCACGTTTTATCGAAATGATCGTTCTATCAGGGCTAGTTATTGCTTGGCGTTTAGCTACTTGACCCACCATATGTTCACCATTCTTAGCAAATCCCACGACAGATGGCGTAGTTCTAGCACCTTCAGCATTCGGAATAACAACCGCTTCTCCGCCTTCAATAACCGAAACGCATGAATTTGTTGTACCTAAATCAATACCAATTATTTTTGCCATAAATTTCCCTCCGAAAAATAAAAAATTAAATTATGAACTAACTTGAACAGTCGCATGACGGATAACTTTATTTTCTATCCGATAACCTTTTTGAAAAACTTCTGAAATTATTTGTTTATCACCGCCTTCGTTTTCTAATTGTGAAACTGCACTATGCAAATTCGGATCAAATTCTTCACCTTTTGTGCCAAATGAACTTATATTTAATTTTTCAAGTGCATTAATTAATTGACGTTGTACCATTTCGATACCTTTTTTATATTCGTTTGGAGCAGATTTCAAAGATTTAAAAGCTAATTCGAGATTATCTATAACCGGTAAAATACTCAAAACCGCAAAACCTGTTGCATCTGAATAAATTAATGATTTTTCCTTTTCACTTCGCTTTCGATAATTTTCGTATTCGGCCGCAATTCGTATAAGATTATTTTTCACAGATTCGAGTTCTGATCTCAATGTTTCAATCTCGGACTTTAAAATTTCAACTTCCGAGCCTTCTTTTTGTTCTTCGACTGTTCCATTTTCTATAAAATCTTCCGAAGATTCTACAATTTCTTCAAGATTGGTTTCTGGATCTCTCATTAAAAAATAACCCCCTAATATTCGGAATCTAATCTTACATCACAGGCGTTTAAATCTAAACTATAGCATTTGGCGATAATCACCAATAGATACAATTTACCATAATAATGCTAATATAGCTACTTATCCATTCTATATATGTAGCATAATTGTAACACATTTTTCAAAACAGTATACCCAAATTTCTTAACCTAAATAATATCAAAAATTTTCGATCTATTCATTCACTATAAAACAAAAAGTTTTTAAAATTAACTTTCTGCCATTTAAAAATTCAAAAATTTTAAAAATACTTTATTTATCAGGAAAAAATCTTAAAAAATTCCTTTAATCTTCTAAACCAGCTTTGCGATAAGTAAACCTGTATAAAAATAAAAATAATGAAAAATCAATTGGATGCTGGATTTCGAAAAAAATCTCTATAATATTGTAAACAAAAGCCCTAATCCCTCGTATTTCCACCTCCACTTCGTCAGAATTAAACAAACAAAAAGGTAGATAAAACCAAAGTACATCTCCACTGACGAACAAAATCTATATTAGCACTCTGATCGCCGAAGTGCTTAAAAGACAATTTAGCATGTGTTTTTTAAAGTGTCAATATTTTTTTATTTGTAATTTATTACAAATTTAACTAGATTTTTTTTAAAAAATATACTTATTTCTAAGCTATCAATAACATTTCATTTTTATTAAATATTATTTCAAAAAGTATTTAAGAGTTTGTCTAATATTTCTTAGTAACACAGATTTTGTCATTTCAAATAGTGGGAACAGGTCCTAGCATAGGTTTAAATCTTAAAGAAATAGAAGCAAAGAAACACAGAACACATTAGTTGTAAGTTTCAGGTAATCTCGTTAAATATAAAATTTAAAAAATAATCGATTTTAGCAAGCGTTTACTCAAAAATTACTTAAAATTTGAAAATCTTAAAATAGTAAAAAATAAACTGAAAATATTTATTTCATAAAAAAAATTTATTGTGCTTAAACAAATTTTTTAAGCCTAGCTAGATTAGACATCATTTTTTTAATTCCAATTTTTTCAAAATTTATTTCAAGTAATTTGTCTCCGCCTATAGGAATCGATGAAACTATTGTTCCTTTACCGAAAATTGTGTGATTAACTATTTCCCCAGGCGAAAAAACAGTACCGAAATCCGAGGTCGAATTATCATCGGCTTGATTATTTCGATCGTCTTGCGATGATCGTGAAAAATTGCGAGCAGAAACTACTGATCTAACGCGTAATTCATATGTTGATTTCGGTTTTTCTTGTGCATCTGGCATTTTTTTCCATTCTTTCGATTTAGTAATTTCTAAAATTTTTTCTGGTATTTCGGCTAAAAATCTTGATGGTTTATTATGATTTGTATTCCCGAAAATCATTCTGCTTGTCGAATTAAGAATAAAAAGTTCTTCTTTAGCGCGTGTAAATGCAACATAAGCAAGTCGCCTTTCTTCTTCAATGTTGTCAGGATTGTTCAAACATTGTACACCAGGAAACATATTTTCTTCAAATCCTGGTACAAAGACCACAGGAAATTCAAGACCTTTTGCCGAATGCACAGTCATAAGACTAACAAAATCAATTTTTCCCTCCTCGATAAATGGGTCAGAAACTAATGAAATTTCTTCCAAAAACTTTGTTAAGCTGGCGTTATCTCCGTTTTCTTTTTCGAAATTAACAATAAAATTCCCTAATTCTTTAACATTTTCGGTTTTGATCTCAATATCTTCGCCTTCTTGTTTGATGAAATCTAAATAATGAGTATCGTCAACTATTGCTTGATAAATATCACTAAGTTTTTCACCGCTAGCATTCATTGACAAAAATTTTTCCATTAAATTTACGAATGTCACGACTTTAACGACAGCACGTTGCAATTCTGGATATTTATCCGCATTGCACATAATTTCAAAGCAAGATTTTCCGTTTTTTAATGCTACATCACTGACTATAGATATCGTGCGCTCACCAATTGAACGTTTTGGGCGATTTATTACTCTGCGCATTCTTACTTCATCACAAGTGTTATTTATAACTCCTAAATATGCTATTAAATCACGTATTTCAGCTCTATCAAAGAAACGCATGCCACTAAAAACCCGATATGGAATTGAATTAACAGCAAAAACTTTTTCTAAAACATTCGATTGTAAAGCCATGCGGTATAACACTGCAAAATTCGAATATTTTTTATTGTTATTTTTAACTTGTTTTTTAATTTCTTGCACAATTATATTCGCCTCATCATGCTCACTATATGCAGTATGTAAGCGAATTTTATTGCCGTCTTTTTGGCTTGTCCATAAAGTCTTCTCTTTACGCTCGGTATTATTTTTTATAACAGAATTTGCACAATCCAATATATTTTTTGTAGATCTATAATTTTGTTCTAATCGAACAACACGAACGCCTTCAAAAGTTTTATCGAATTTTAAAATATTTTCCACCGACGCTCCACGGAAACCATAAATACTTTGATCATCATCTCCTACGATACATAAATTTCCATTTTTGCCAGAAAGTAACGTAATTAATTTATGTTGAGCAAAACTGGTGTCTTGGTACTCGTCTACCATAATATATCTAAAAATTCCTTGATACTTTTCTAGAATCCTTTTATTCTCACTAAGCAAAGTTACAGTATTTGTAATTAAATCATCGAAATCCATAGCGCCAGAATTTTTTAACTTAGCTTGATACATCTCATAAATTCTTGAAATTTGTTTTGAGCCAATATCACCGCCGTTCTTAATTTTAAATTCACGAACATCAATCATATTATCTTTAGCGCAAGAAATGGCAGAAATACACGATCTAATCGGAAAGTTTTTTTCATCAATATTTAAACTTCTTTGGCACTCTCTTATTAATCTTTTTGTATCATCAGAATCATAAATAGCAAAATCTTCAGCATATTCCAAAACATCGATATTATCTCTTAAGATTTTAACACACAAAGAATGAAAGGTAGACGACCAAACATCGTTAGCAACATCACCTAAATTCAAAGCTAACCTGATCTTTATTTCTCTAGCAGCTTTATTGGTAAAAGTTATAGCCAAGATATTTTCAGGCAATACAGGCTTTAATTCAACGATTTCCGCAAAATCAGCTAATTTTTTTCCGTTTTCAAAACCACGCTCTAGAATATCTATTTTTTCTTGCGTTAATCCTATTACTTCACTATTATCGTATGTATTACCATATTTTACCATATTAGCGATTCTGTTAACTAAAGTAGTGGTTTTTCCGGTTCCGGCACCGGCCAAAACCATAACTCTACCTTCGGTATTGAATACAACTTCTTGTTGTTTATCGTTCATATGAGCGAATTCACGTTCTAGAAATTTTCTTTTAATAGAAATAAAATTTTCTAATAAATGCAATTTAACAACACCACCAAAAAATTTGAATCATTGATTAATTATAACACAATTCAATAAAGAAAATTTTAACAAAAAATTAGCCATATAAATTTTAATTTATGTTAAAATAACCCAAAATAAAATTAAAAATAAACAACTGAAATTAAATTATGCCCAATCTAAAAACTTATTCTTATCAAACCAAAAAGTTATATGTGTAGATTTAACTAAGACAAATTCTAAAAGCCTGTCTAATATTTTCGAACAATATAAATTTTATACTCACTATTTTTAAAAATATTAAAATAGGCTTTAATTGCAATCGGCAAAATCTCTTATCAAACTTGAATTTTATTTTCATTTATAAAATTTTATTATAATTAATTATTAAATCCGAAAATAATTCTGAAAAAAGTTTCAAAGCTGATGTTTTTTCTAAAAT
>JAIRZH010000025.1 GCA_031267335.1 Oscillospiraceae bacterium
ATTAGTAGTGGAGTTGAAAAGTTTTTAAAGTTTGCTAATAATTTTGGTAGTTTAGATTATACTTTTCAAAATGTTCAAAGAACTGTTGGAAAATTTACTAGTTGGGCA
Source organism: Oscillospiraceae bacterium (assembly GCA_031267335.1). GTDB lineage: Bacteria > Bacillota > Clostridia > Oscillospirales > Acutalibacteraceae > Improbicoccus. The sequence goes on from JAIRZH010000025.1 coordinate 109, forward strand.
GAAAAGCAGCAAGAACCATTGCCGCTGTCATTGGCAGATATTGCTTCGAATTTAAAAAATCTCTATGCTTATGGCCAAGGAAAAGCAGTTGAAATCGCTCGTAATCATTTACTAGATTGGGCTATTCAAAAAGATTTATCAGAAAAAACGGGTGAGCCTTGTTCCAATGCAATGGTTATGAATTTTTTTGGTGTTTCTGGGGTTGGTAAATCTTTTCTCGCCCAACAAATTGCTGAATTGCTTCAGAGAAAATGTTTAACGATTTCTTCATCTATAGTCGATAAAGAATCTAGCGTTTCTGTTATAGACCAGTTATTCGGTGCCCATAAATATCGCAATCCTTATGGTTCAGAATCCGAAGAAGATCCAACAATAGTAGATTTTGTAAAGAGATTTCCAGGATCTGTGATAGTTATAGATGAATATGATAAAGTGTGGACCAAACAATTAGACGAAGTTTTAAGAAATATAATAGATTACGGTGTAGTTACTATTAGAAATCAAAAAATTGATTTTTCTGGGACGATTATAATATTAACTTCTAACGAGAAAGGCCCTGAAAAAATATTAGCTTCTGGCGAAAAGCAAAATCATGTCGACACAACTGGTTCGATAACATATAATGTCGCACATGATAAGTCTTTTTCTAATCGTGTAAGATGGGTTCCGTTTGTAAATTTAAGTTTCAAGGAATATATACCAATTTTAAAAGATCATATTTATGAAAGAGTAACAGAATATTGGGAAAAAGTTTTTGGCATAAAAATAAATATAAAAAATTCTGTAATTGAAAAAATGTCAAAATTTGTTGAAAAGCAAAATCAAGGTGCACGTCCGATAGATCAACAAGTTATACCTAGCATCAATCATGCTATATTCGAAGTAGCAAAAGAAATCGGTATTGATAATATTGAAAAAAGCAAAGGGAAAAGTATTTCGGTGGAATTTGATAGTTCTTCCGGTGAAGCTTCGGCTTCAGCTTCATAGTAGCATGTATGATAGATTTGTTTGTAAATTTAAACTATAACGTAGTAATATAGTAATATACAACGTTATAATCTTTAAAAAAATTCAAATGCGAATTCTGTAAGCAACCCAAAATAAGGTATCATCGATACCTTATTTTCTTGTGCACCCGACATAAACGATAACTCGGTAATAAAATTCTCCACTACAGATTTGGCGATAGGAACTGTTAGCCAAACGCAAAGGTGTCTTTTGTGAGGCGGAAACCGAAGGCTTACCCCCTTGGTCTGACGAACAAAAATTGCATAAAGGATATATAGGGGCGGGCACATCTCAAGACAAAATCCAATATGGCTATAATGTTTAAAGAAAGTTCATGGACTATTTTACGTGTTTTTTAATGTAAATTGTACATGCTTTTATTTCAATTCATTTATAAACTTTTTTCAAACATCATACTATATATAAATCAAAAATATTAAAATATAATCGTTAAACAGCAGTGGAAATAGCCCTAAATACAGGTTTTTAATTTTTTTAAATCACTAATTGTTTTGTAAATATTTTCTGAACCTAAAATATAAGTTCCGGCAACTAGTATGTCGGCACCATTTTGGGTTACTATTTTTGATGTTTGTTCGTTTATGCCGCCATCGACTTCGATTAATGTTTTTAAACCCTCGAAATTAATTTTCTCTTTTAGTATTTTGATTTTTTCAGATTGGGAATTTATAAATTTTTGTCCTCCGAATCCTGGTTCTACAGTCATGATAGTAACAAGATCGATTAAATTTAAGTACTTAAAAATTTTTTCGATATTAGTATTTGGTTTTATTGAAATTCCAACTTTTTTATTAAATTTTGTTATTTCTTTGATACTTTCTAAAACATCAGAATTTGATTCCAAATGAAAAATTATTATATCAGAACCTGAATTTGCGAATTTTTCGATAAAATTAATTGGTTCTTTAACCATAAGATGGGCTTCAAATGGTAAATCAGTGTATTTTCTCACAGATTTTAGAACATCATGACCAAATGAAATGTTCGGAACAAAATAGCCATCCATGATATCAAAATGTATAATATCTGAATTGCGTATTTTTAATATTTCTTTGCCTAGGATTGAAAAATCACAAGATAAAATTGATGTAGAAACTTTCAAAATAAATATCCTAAGAGCCTATCCAATATTTTTAAAGTAGCATAGATTCTATGATAAAATTTTTAAAATTTAAAGCTTGAAAAGGCGAATGCTAAAGTATTTAACTGGCGAGCAATACAGAATAAAAATTTTAACTAAATAGTGCTTGCTTTTAGAGATATTAGACAGGCTCTAAATAAAAGTAATATAATTAATCTTGATTATTAATTTAAAATTCTTTTTTTGTAAGAGTAATTTAAAATGGCTTTTTCACATTTAATTTTTCCTAATAAAACTATCAGGGCCTGTACAGCAATTTTTGGTTTTTTAATAATGTTTTCAGGTTTTGCTTTGTTTTTTAGAACATTTCCTGAAAATCAAATATCAGTTATTGTCGATGCAGCATTTTTGAAAGTTTGTAAATCTCTTTCTTGGGTGGAAATTTCTTTAAGAGGTTTATATGAAGAAATTCGTATTTCGCGCGAAGCAAATGAAGAATTAGCAAAACTTAAATCTGAAGTTGCGAAATTACGAGACATGACTATAGATTATTATGATATAAAGCGCGAAAATGCTAGACTGATGAAATATTATGATTTAAAACAGAAAAATTCGCAAATCAAATTTGCTAATGCTTCGGTAATTGGGCGAATTGGGAATTCAATTTTTATAAATTCAGGAAGTTTTGATGGAATTTCAAGAAATAATGTTGTAATTACCGAAAATGGTCTTGTTGGCCGAGTTTCGCGGGTCAATGCTTTAACAAGCACTGTAAAAACTATATTTTCTCCAGAAATTTCAATCGGAGCAGAAGATTCTGTCACTAATGGAATTGGTGTTTTAGCCGGAGGCATAAAAGATAATCCAGATTTAATATGTCTTGGTAATATTGCTTCTCGTGATTCGATTAAAGTTGGAGATTTTATAGCTATTTCTGGCTTGAGTGGTTTATATCCTAGAGGAATTAAAATCGGCGAAATAATGTCAGTCGATTGCAAAGATTCTAATTATTATGCTACTGTAAAACCATTTGAAAAAATCAGTGAAGTAAGAGATGTATTCATAATTACAGATTTTCCAGGAAAAGGTAAGTTGGTTTTACAAGAATGACAAATAATAAATTAAAAATTTTGGTTGACGCATTCGGCGGAGATTATGCTCCTGATGAAATTATAAAAGGTACTAGATTAGCTATCGACGAATTAAATGTTTCTGCAAAACTTTTTGGTGATGAAACGAAAATTCGTGATTCGGCAAAAAAAATGAAAATATCTTTAGAAGATATTGAAATCGAAGATGCTCGTGATTTAATTTCTAATAAAGATTCCGCAATCGAAATTACACGTTCTAAAAAAAATAGTTCGATGGCGAAAGGTTTAATTGCTTTAGCAAATTCTGAAGGCGATGTTTTTGTTTCAGCAGGGAGCAGTGGCGCACTTTTGGCCGGAGCTTGTTTGATTGTTAAACGTGCAAAAGGCATAAAACGTATAGCATTTGCGCCTGCAATTCCTAAAAAAAAAGGAGTATTTTTGCTAATCGATAGCGGTGCAAATTCTTCTTGCACTCCGGAAATGCTTGGTCAATTTGGGATAATGGGTTCAAATTATATGAAAAATGTTTTAAAAATTGATAACCCTAGAGTTGGGCTGCTTAATATCGGGACGGAAGAAAATAAAGGTGATAATTTACGCCTTAAAGCTTTTAAAATTTTATCTGAAAATAATGTTAATTTTGTTGGAAATATAGAAGCCAGAGAAGTTCCTGAAGATGCCGCTGATGTAGTGGTTACCGATGGTTTTACAGGCAATATTTTTCTTAAAACATATGAAGGAATGGTAAAAATTTTAATGTCTAAATTTAAAGAAATTTTTTTAACAAATTTCAAAACAAAGCTTGGCGCGTTTCTAATTAAAGATGAACTTATGCGAATTAAACAAAATATGGATTATAGTGAATACGGCGGCGCACCGCTTTTGGGTGCATCGAAACCTATTTTTAAAGCCCACGGAAATTCTAATGCAAAATGCATTAAAAATGCTATTCGTTTAGCGAAAGAATTAAAAAAAATAGACTCATTATAAAACTCAGGTTCTGAGATTTTAGACAGGCTTTAAACAAAAATTTTAAATTAAGGTAATTTTAATGAATAAAAATTTACAAAATATTTTTAGTTTTTTTATGAGTTGCTTGTTTATTTTCGTTCCTATTGCCAAATCGAATCTTGCGGCATCAACGAACAAAAAGTATAAATTAGAAGCAAAATTTGGATTAAACAAAT
>JAIRZH010000005.1 GCA_031267335.1 Oscillospiraceae bacterium
TTTAACTAAAATTTTTAAAATTCTGTATTGCTCGTCAGTTAAATACGTCAGTATTTGCTTTCCTCACGCTTTGAATTTTAAAAATTTTATCGTTAAATCTGTATTGCTTAGAAATATTAAACAGGCTCTAAGATACGCGTTATGCTTAATTCGTGGTTCTTACAAAAAAGTAAAATTGCTTTCGGATTAATAATAATTTTCAGATCTTCACAAAATTTAGAGTTTGAATTTAAAAGTATATATATATATATATATGCCATTATTTTAATACAACGTGTCATTTTTGGAATAGCTATACTTAGCATTAATTTTAGCATTTTTGTTTATTTTACTCGTTGAGTATTATTTAACAGAATCAGTACCTAAAAAAATGCTCAGAAATCACCTAAAGAAAGTTTGTATTTCAACTTAATTGACAGGCTAAAATCTCTTCATAAAACCAAAAATACTAACTTTATAACAATTTTTAGTATTTTTTTTATTTATTTTTAAAAACGGGATTATTTATAAAAATTTATTTACAATTTCTTTTAAATTTTTAGTTTATCAAAATCATTTTGAAATGCAATATTCAATCCCAAACTCACAGAAAGCCCTTCGTTTATACGTCCTAAAGACATTGAATCTATAGCACCTAATTTTGTTTTGAGTCTACGTTTATCAAGGGTTCTAATTTGTTCTAAAAGAACCACTGAATCTTTTAAAAGACCACTGCCCAAAGCTTTGATAGGCACATGGGTTGGCAATTCACCTTTTTGCCTACTTGTGATCGCAGCAGCAATTACTGTAGGACTAAATTTATTGCCAACGTTGTTTTGCACAATTAAAACAGGGCGAACCCCGCCTTGTTCTGAGCCCAAAGCAGGTTCTAAATCTGCGTAGAAAATATCACCTTTTTTGATTTGTACCATATAAACTCACATCTAAACATTATAAATTTCCGCAAGATCAATTTGACGGATTTTTTATCTATAACTTATTTAAAATTAAACTTTGGATTTTTTAAAAATCAATAAGCAGCCGTTTAATATGATTTTTCTTAAGCCCTAGAAAAATCTAATTCTACATTTCAGTTCCAACATTTCAAATAAGTACAAAAGTATTATTGGCAAAAAAACATCAATATTTTAAATTAAAACAATTATGTATAAATTTTTGCTGAGCAATACATCAATTTAAAGTAAAACTTACTGTATATCTCTATTTATGTGCTGCCTTTTAAACATTTTTTTGTGTGTTTGGCACACTTAATTAATACCGAACAATCAGAAAATAAGCGAAAATTCCAAAAATTATAAAAAATTGTATTTTATGTTTATCAAAAACAAGTTTTCAATAAATCTGCCATAATAAACATAAAAATTTACAATTTTTCTTTTTCTCTTATAAGTATTTTAATCGGAGTACCCAAAAATTCGAAATTTTCGCGAAATCTATTTTGTATGTATCTTTGATAAGAAAAATGAAATAACTTAAATTTATTTACAAAAAAAACAAACGTAGGCGGTGAGATAGAAACCTGTGTAATATAATAAATTTTTAATTGCTTGCCTTTCATCGTTGGCGGAGGGACTCTGAAAGTAATTTTTGTTAAGACATTGTTAATCATTCCAGTTGAGATTCTACGCGAAAAATTTTCATAAACTTTATCTATTAAACTAAAAATTTTATCGATATTCCGGCTTGTTTTTGTTGATATAAAAATAATCGGAACATAGCTTAAAAATGCTAATTTACTCCTTACTTTTTTTTCAAATTCTAAAGCTGTTGGCAAAATATTTGAAGTTAAATCTATCTTGTCCCACTTATTCACCAAAATTATACATGCTTTACCTGCATTATGCGGAATACCAGCAATTCTGGCATCTTGTTCAGTTACGCTTTCGTGAGCATCTATCATTACTATACAAATATCAGAACGTTCAGCAGCGGCATTAGAACGAAATTCACTATATTTTTCAATAGCATCTTTTGCACTGTTATTTTTACGAATTCCTGCCGTATCCGTTAATATGTATTTTTTATCATTAACAGTAACCATTGTATCAAGCGAATCTCTAGTTGTACCAGGAATATCTGAAACTATACTTCGTTCGTAATTACAAATTTTATTGAGAAGCGAAGATTTGCCAACATTAGGTTTACCAAGAATAGCTATTTTGCAAAAAACATTTTCGAATTCTTGAAAAGAATCGTTTTTGTGTTCGATTTTTTTTTCTAAAATATTATTTAGTAATGTTCCGATTCCATATCCATGCGCTACAGATATAGCAATTGGTTCCCCGAAACCAAGCGGATAAAATTCATATATCCCCGCGTTAAGCGTTTGGTTATCACATTTATTAACGCATAATATTACAGGCTTATTTAATTTATTAAGCATAACTGCAATATTTTGATCATCCGAAATAACACCGGATTGAACATCTGTAACAAATACTATAACGTCAGCAGAACTAAGTTGTTCGGTTACGCGTGCCAATGAATCTGTTTTATCGAACTCTATGCCGCATGTATCTATAATTGTTATTTTTTCGTTTTGCCATTCGCATTCAGAAACTACATAATCACGAGTAACACCCGGGGAGCTATGAATTATTGAAATTCTTTTCCCCGACAATTTATTAAAAAGTGAAGACTTGCCCACATTAGGGCGGCCTACAATTATTACAGTCATACGTTATGCCTCTTAAAAATAACTTAATATTTAACAAGATAAAAATATAAATCTTAATATTTTTTTATGTATTTTGATGCCATTTTCTGAACAAAACTGTATTTTGAGCTTATTAAAATTCAAAATTCTTGTATTTTTTTTAATTCAGTTTCTGTTATGGCACCAAATCCTTTACGTACGTAAAGGGTGATTTAGTTTACTTTTTTAGAAATTTCTTAAAATACTTATTTTACAAAAGACATAATATGCAATTATTAAATCTTTTCTAAGCTTCTTTTTCAAAGATAACTTGCCTACCTCTATAAAATCCACAGCTACCACAGACTCTATGGCATAAATGATATTGGCCACAGTGGCTGCATTTGCTCAAAGTTGGCGCAGATATTTTCCATACGCTTGAACGTCGCTTATTTCTTCTTGCTTTAGATGTTTTTCTTTTAGGTACAATAGCCATTTAAACTCTCCTTACAAATATTTGCCAAATCCAACACCTAACTGATTCTGATTAATTAATATAAATTTGTCAATATTCTTTAATATTTTATCACGGAATATTATACAACAATTAGATTATATCACAAATGGCTGAAAAATTCGCAACAATCGAGGATTACCGATGCCAATGTGATATAAAGCATAAACTATGTGATGTTTTAATTTTAGTTACGTGTGGTGTTTTATCCGGACTAGTGGAACAGGCCTTGGGACCAAAAAAAGAATTTATGAAATCATTCGGTTGTGAAGATGTTTTTATAGATGGTACAGAACGTCCTGTATAGCGGCCAAAGAATTAGAGCCTATCTAATATCTCTTTAGCAACACATATTTAACTAAAATTTTTAAAATTTTATATTGCTCGTCAGTTAAATACATCAGTATTCGCCTTCCTCATGCTTTGAATTTTAAAA
>JAIRZH010000024.1 GCA_031267335.1 Oscillospiraceae bacterium
CTTTCTGATGAACAAAAAGAAGAAAATCAAATTATTTCAAGTTATAGAATCAAAGTCGAACATGCAATTTGTGGAATTAAGCGTTTACGTTGTTTAACTGATATTTTCAGAGGAAAGAAGGGTGTTACCTTATTTTGGGTTGCTTACGGAATTTGCATTTAAACTTCGTTTAAAGTTATAATGTTGTGTATTATTTCATTCTAATTTCTATTCATGAACAAGTCTAATTTTAAAATTTTAACTAAATATGCGTTGCTTTGGAGACATTAGATAGGATCTTAATGTTTGTTTGCAGTAATATTTATTTTGAGATATCATAAAAGCGTATTTTAATCAAGGCTTTAAATACTTCAGTGTTTGCCTTATTCGTCTTCCTTCATACTTTGAATTTTAAAAATTCTATTATAAAATCTGCACTAATTAAAAAATATTATACAAGTTCTTAATATTTGTTTGCAGTAATATTTATTTTGGGAATAATATTAAACGAAGCTTTTTAAGATTACATTAATAATATATAATCTGCGCTGCTGAGTTAGTTGAATTTTTACGGAAACAATAAAAAATGAAACACAAACTAAAAAAAATAATTAGTTATTATAGACCATACAAAGTAATTTTTTTCATTGACTTATTTTTATCGTTTTTATCTTCGGTAATAGTTTTATCAATACCGTTAATTGTAAAAAATACGATGGAAAATAGCCTTCGCATTTCATTCGGCGAAGCAACAAGAAAAATTTTAAATTCCGGAATAATTATATTATTTTTATTAGCGGTATATTTGGTCTGCCAGTATTTTGTATTATATTACGGACACGTTATAGGCGCAGAAATGGGAAAAGATATGCGCTCCGAGATATTCGATCATTATCAAAAACTTTCTTTTAGTTTTTATGATGAACAAAAAACAGCGAATTTAATTTCGAGAGCGACATTAGATTTATATAACGTAAGTGAATTTTTACATCATTTCCCGGAAGAAATTTTGCTTTTTTTTTTAAGAATAGTCGGCGTATTTATTATGTTTTTTTTAATCAATTGGCGTCTTGCAATTTCGTCAGTGATTAGTTTCCCTATTATGATTATCTTTCTTTCATATCTTATGCCCAAAATGAAAAATGGATTTTTAAAAATGCATAATAGAGTTTCTGAGATAAATTCACAATTAGAAGATAGTCTTTCGGGGATTCGAGTTGTAAAATCTTTTGCAAATGAAAATATTGAAAAACAAAAACTTGAATTTACTAATTGCAATTTTATGAATTGCAATAAAGAATATTACGAATTAATGGCGAAAAATTATTCCATGATATTTACTATTGTAACTAGTATGTTGCCAATTGTGGCTATCGCGGGAATTTTTTTAATAAAAATTAATCTCGCTACATCAGGCGAGCTAGTGGCCTTTATGTTATGGCAAAGTGAAATTATAGGTCCGATTTTCGGTCTTATAGAACGTCTTGAACAATCGCAAAATACCTTGGCTGGATTTGATAGATTTTTTGAAATTTTAAATACAAAACCTAAAATAATAAACTCACCTAATGCTGTAGATCTTAAAAATGTTTCTGGTGATATTTGCTTCAAAAATGTATTTTTTAATTATGAAAATGATTTAGAAATTTTTTCAAATTTAAATCTTAAAATAAAATCTGGTGAATTCGTTGCAATAGTTGGGTTATCGGGCACTGGCAAATCTACATTTTGCAATTTGATTCCAAGATTTTACGAAGTTAATTCAGGACAAATAAGCATTGATGGAATTAATATTCGCAATGTAAAATTAGAAAGTTTGCGCAAAAATATCGGTTTTGTTCAGCAAGATGTTTTCATTTTTTCTGGCACAGTAATGGAAAATATAAGATACGGAAATCCTATCGCTACAGACCAAGAAGTAATCGAAGCTGCTAAAAAATCATATTCACATAATTTTATAGTAGATTTACCTAATTCTTATGAAACAGACATCGGACAGCGTGGAGTAAAGTTGTCAGGTGGCCAAAGACAGCGTCTTGCGATTGCACGTGTTTTTTTAAAAAATCCTCCAATTTTAATTTTTGACGAGGCTACTTCAAGCCTTGATAATGAAAACGAAAAATATATTCATAAATCTTTAGAAGAACTTACTTCTGGCCGAACTACGATTATGATTGCGCACAGACTTTCTACAATTAGAAATGCTAAACGTATATTGGTTCTTTCTGATGGAAAAATCGTTGAAGAAGGAACTCATGAAAAATTAATATCTAAAAATGGTGTGTATTTAAAATTATATAATTCATTTTAAAGTCTGTTATCATTATTTGAAATGACTAAATTTTGAGTAATTTTCGGTTGGATAAGAAAGATTTTGAGAATACCTATTTTAAGAGCCTGCCTAATATTTCTAAGCAATACAGAATTTTAAAAATTTTAGTTAAATATGTGTTGCTAAAGAGATATTAGACAGGCTTTTAAAGCAGCTTATTTAGTTAAAATTTTAAATTCTGTATTGCTCGTCAGTTAAATACGTCAGTATTTGCCTCACTCACGCTTTGAATTTTAAAAATTTTATCGTTAAATCTATATTGCTTAGAAATATTAGACAGGCTCTTAGAAAATATTTCCTAGATTTGAATAAGGATTACTAACAATAAGTTTACAATTTTCAGGCGATGGTTCGTTAAAATTTATTTTATACACCCGATAGGCTTTTGAAAATCCATTAATTTTGACTGTAATCTCTTTTTCGCCTTCATTTCCTTTGAAATAAAAAATTTTTTTATTAATCGAAGTTGGATCAACAGTTACAGTTTTACTATTGTCCAAAGTTCCATCAACATATATTTTTAAAATTATATCTGCACTCACAGGCGGTAAATCGACAGGAATCTCGATTATTTTATCTTTTTTTATGCCAGAACTAACAATAAATTTAACTATTGTTCCCAACGGTGTTTCAATTCCCGGCAAAGGTGTAGTAGAAAGAACAGTATCTTTTGGTTTTCCGCTATTTTCATATAAAATTTCAGGCGAAATTCTAAAACCTTTTGAAGTTATTTCTTGTTTAGCTTCTGTTAAAGAAATATCTATAACATTTGGAATTTTAGCCGTTGGGACTTCTTTCCCTGTGCTAATATATATCCGTACAGTTGATTCAACGGTTGTTTTGCTGCCTTCAGGAGGATCGGAATTTATAACTTTGCCCTCAGGCACGATTTCATTCGGTATAGCTAACACTTCGCATTTTAAACCTACATTTGATAATCTAGTTTTGGCTGTTTCCTCCGAAACACCAGTTAAATTTGGAACCATCGCGAGCATTCCAGAACTATTTACTTTTAAATTAATTACTGAATTAGATTTAACTTTTTTTGAGCCATGTGTGGGCTCCTGATCTAAAATAACACCTTCTGGTTTGGTGCTGTCATATACAGGTTCAATATTCCAACTAAATTTATATTTATCTTGAATATCAGAAACTTTCATACCGATAAAATTTGGCACTTCAATATCGCGCGATGAGCCTCCGTATGAAGTGAACATGGTCATAAACATAAAAACTAGCGCAAAAATTATAACAGCAGACGCAATTCCACTTGTAATAAATATTGCACGTTTTTTCTTTTGGCTTTCTTTAGATGATTCAGGATTTAAATCCGAAATATCAAGAACTTTAGTAGGATTATTATCAACAAAAAAATTATAAGAAAATTTTACATTATTATCCTGCTCGAATTTTTTTATATCGGCAAGCATTTCCTCAGCAGAACTAAACCGATACTCTGGCCTTTTTTGCATTGCTTTTAAAGTAATTTTTTCCAACGATTCAGGAATTGTTGGAATAATTTTGCGCAACTTTTCAGGGTCTGTTTGCATTTGCATAATCGCAACTGAAACTGCATTATCAGCCTCAAACGGTAATTTACCGGTAAGCATTTCATACAGCATAACTCCAACGGAATAAATATCGGACCTACAGTTTGTTTTAGCTCCTTTGGCTTGTTCGGGGGAAATGTAGTGAACCGATCCAATTGTGCGATCAGTCATAGTTTGTGTTTCGTTTTTAAAAAATCTTGCAATTCCAAAATCAGTTACTTTTACTTTGCCATTTTCTGGAATCATAATATTTTGCGGTTTTATATCACGATGAATTATACCTTTTGAATGCGCATGCGAAAGTGCATGCAGAATTTGTTTTGTTATAAATAAAGCTTCATGCCATGGAACCGATCCATTGAAATTTTCTTCTTCTTCATCATCAAAATTATTTTCTGTATATTTACTAAAATATTCTTTTAATGTAACTCCAAAAATATACTCCATAACTATATATTGTAATTTAGTGCCAAAACTAACATCAAAAACTTTTACTATATTAGGGTGCGAAAGCATTGCAACGGCCTTAGATTCATTTTTGAAACGCCTCACGAACTCTGCGTTCCCAATAAATTCATCTTTTAAAATTTTTATCGCAACATTTTTTCTTTCGATAATATCGAAAGCTTTGTAAACAAGAGACATCCCGCCTACGCCGACTAGTTCGCATATTTCATATCTCGCATCAAGCCTTTTATCTATGTATTTATCCAAGGGTTTCCTCAAAGAAAATTAAAGTTACAGTTAATATTTTTCGACTACTTCAAGCAATTTTACTTTTTATTAAATTATTGGCTACTTGATTTAATATCAATCATTAGTAGAAAATGTTCACAAATTTTTTCATCGCTAACTTACAAAATTTTTATAATAACGTTTTTTATTCCAATAATATCGAAAGCTTTGCGAACAAAAATTGTTCTGCCCGCACCAGCGGTTTACATATTTCGCACCTTACGCTAAATCTTTCGCTTATGAATTTATCTAAAATTTAATTAAAAATTAAAGCCACAGTAATATTATCTGTTCCGCCTGAAGCATTTGCATTATTTATTAAATTATCAGCTATTAATTTTATGTCATCATCGGTAGATAATATTTCACAAATTTTTTTATCACTAACATGATTCGTAAGGCCATCGGTACACAAAAGTATTTTGCTTCCCGGATTAATTTGCATTTGGAAAAAATCAGATTCAGCATTTTGAGTTCCTATTGCACGAGTTAATAAATTTTTCCCTACGAATTTGCACGCTTCTTCTTCTGTTATATTTTGCGCAGCCATTAATTCCCGAACGACTGAATGATCATTTGTTAATTGCCGTAATTCTTTATTTTCCAAAATATAAGCCCTACTATCGCCCACATGTGCGACGCTTAAGATATTATTTATTAAAATTGCTATTACTACCGTTGTTCCAAGCCCTGCGATTTCGATTTGTTCTGAACCAATTTTTATTATTTCGTTGTTTGCTTGAGCAAGAATCTTTGTAAGAAAAGACTTCATTTCAGATTCGTTTATACAATTTGAATTTTGATCTTCAGTTTTGCTACAAGTAAATTTTTTTTCAATTTCAGATTTTAAACAAAACGCAGCAGCTCGACACGCAACATCACCTCCAGCAGCGCCACCCATGCCATCGCACATAATAGCAAAAACTAAATTTTCGTTTAAAATTTTTATCTCCGACCAATCTTGATTAGTCTTACGGACAAGACCAACATTACTTTTATTATAAATTTTCAAAATAACATCCTCCATTTATTGAACTGCAATTCTACGTAATTGGCCACAAGAAGCATTAATATCGTTGCCTAAAGTGCGCCTTACAGTAACGTTTACCCCAAATTTAATAAGAGTTCGGGCAAAAAGTTCAATCCTTTTTATAGGACTTGCGAAATAGTAACTACCTTCTATATTATTCGCGGGAATTAAATTCACATGAGCACTAAGACCAAGTATTAAATTAGCAAGTTGTTTGGCGTCGTTTTCTGAGTCATTAATATTATCTAAAAGAATATATTCAAAAGATATTCTTCGATTAGTCATATGCATATAATATCTGCAAGAATCAATAAGCTTATATAAATTAAATTTACGATTAATTGGCATTATAGCATTTCGCGTATGGTCGTCGGAAGCATGTAACGAAACAGAAAGAGTTGCCCCAAGTTTTTCGTCTGCAAATTTTTTAATTCCATTAATAATCCCACAAGTAGAAATCGAAATCCGTCTTGCTCCGATTGCCATTCCGTTTTGTGCAATAACTATTTTAATAAATTTAATTACGTTTTCATAATTATCAAAAGGTTCGCCGACACCCATAAGAGTAATATTGGAGACTTTTTCATTTTCACTTTTACTTATGATTTCCAACTGTGCAATTATCTCAGAAGGCGAAAGATTTCTGATAAATTTAGTGCTCGAACTAGCGCAAAATTTACATCCCATTTTACAACCAATTTGAGTCGATAAACACACCGAATATCCATATTTATATTTCATAAGAACTGATTCGATCTTATTACCATCCGGCAAAGTTATAAGAAACTTAACAGTTCCATCCGCGGAAACAAATCTTTTAAAAATTTTAGCACTAATAATTTTATATTTTGATTCGAAACTTTCTCGCATTTCTAATGGCAAATTAGCCATTTCATTAAAAGCCCCAACACCCTTAGAAAGCCAAGAAAAAACTTGATCAGCACGATATTTTTTAATTTCAAACTTTTTAAATTCACAAACTAACTCATCGAATGTCATTGATTTTATATCTTTTTTTGAACAAATCGAAGTAGACCGATTATCAAAACTGTTGTTCAAAAAAACTAAACCGAGTTAGAAGGGCGCGATAAACTTTTAGCAATCTTAGATTTTCTTCTTGCTGCATTATTTTTGTGCAAAATATTTTTGCTTACTGCTTTATCTAATGCTTTAATTGCAAGTAGTTTATCGGAATTATCAGAATCAACGGCACGTGACTTCCGCAAAGCTGTGCGCAACGAAGAAATAAGTGTTTTGTTATATTTGTGCTTCTTCTGAGCGACCTTTACTCTTTTTCTAGATGATTTAATATTCGACAAATTTATTCTCCTTCAACAAAATACTTTAACACCTATAGGTGATTATATATCTGACATCTTAAATAAGTCAAATTGGTTATACTATAAATACTAGATTTTTCGGCAGACAAGTGTCGCTTTATATTTGGAAATTATTTTATGTCCACCGCATCTAGGTAAGCTTAAGTGCTTATCTAATGCCTGATTTTATGTCTGTTACATTTAGGTAAGCTTAAGTTTTTTTCAAAGCCTTACTCTTTGTACCCATTTCTTTAGAAAAGAAACGGGTACTCCCAAAGAAACAGCGGCTTACGGTGGCTCGTTGCACTTCGCCAAGGCGCCGCGGACAAATGTCGCTTTGATATAATAAGGATAACATCAAATAAAACTTAGATTTACCTGAAAG
>JAIRZH010000131.1 GCA_031267335.1 Oscillospiraceae bacterium
AAATTCAAACTCTGGGATCGAAATTAGAATTAAATCCATTCTAAAGTCTAATAAAAATCATGCCCAAACGAAGGTTTATTGATTTTTACAAATCCAGAATTTCGTTTTGAATATGTATATCTTTGACTTTAGATTCTTGAATATTTGAATTTTTGAATCTTTAAATTCAATTTGGATTTTTAAATCTTTAAATCAAATAAATCATTAGATTTAAAAACTGAATCTTTGAATCAGGCAAATCTTAGATTAAAAAAATCTGTTTAACTTCAAACACCATTTTCATTATACCATGTGTTGCAAGAGAAACCAACCATTTTATTAGACTTCTTTCTAAACCGCCATTTTAATGGCGTCAGCGTATAGAATACTCCAAGAAGCTTTGAATAAAAACGAAGTGTTCCGGAGAATTTTGAAAGAAATCTATTTTTGATTCACTGTTTCTAAAATCCGATAAACACTTCTTACCGAATAACCAACACGTCTTGAAATTTGGTCAGCTTTTAAGCCGTCAATATAACGCATTGTAAAGATTTTATGATTGATACCGACTGATTTTTTAAAAAGTTTTTCCATTTCCTCTAATTTTTGTTCCAGAAAATTAAGTTGTTCAGATTTTTCTTTAATTTTCTTATCAATTATTGTGATTCTATGAATATACTCAATTATCTTCTTATCAGGAATTTTTATCTCTTGAACATTGATTCTGTCAACTCTTGAATAATTTGCGCTTACTAAACTTGATAATTCTTCGCGTTCGTTTTTAAGACAATCAATGCGAATTCTAAGAATTTCAATTTCATTCTTGGTATCAATGTAGTTAATCAAAATTAGCGCCTCCTTTAAAACGCAACCGCTTTAACTATATTTCTCCGGCTTTTACCCTCAATTTGCATTACCGCACCGCTCGTCATTTCGGCGATTCTATCAATTATCTTGTTGTGAATTCCGCGAATTTCTTCAAGCTTGTCAAGCGAATAGTTACTCGAAAAAATAGTAGGTTTATTTGCGTTATAGCGTTTGTTGATTAAATCAAAAAGCAAGCCGTTAAGCCAATTGTCGTTCTGATTTTTAGTAAAAATTTCTGAACCCAAATCATCAAAAAACAAAAATGAAATCTTAGAAAATCTTTCTGTCAAGCTTAATTCAGTTTCACCGGAATTCTTATTAAATGTTGACTTAACCGCTTTTGAAATTTCAAATAAATTTGTAAATAAAACAGGCACGCCTTTTGTCATCAAATCATTTGCCATGCAAGCCGTTATGTGAGTTTTCCCGACGCCGCTATTTCCGTAAAGATAAATTCCCTGACCTTTTTCACGAACTTCTTCATAAATTTCGCAATATTTTTTGCAGCGATTAAATGCAATGCGAAAACTTTCGTTTTTTATGTCTGTCTGTTTGAATGTAACGGCTTTGAAACGTTCACTTAATAGTGAATATTTTTTCAACTTTTCGGTTCGCTGTCTTAATTTCTCCATTTGTCTGGCTAATTCTTCAGATTTATTTTTTTCACGAATGCATTTACAGCTCCGAGGCAGTAAAACTTTCACTTTTTTGTCTAGAATTTCGGGATATGAAACCAAACGTTTTTCCTCTCCGCAAACTTTGCAGGTTGGTATTTCGGCGCTTTCATCAGCTTTGTATTTTTCATAATATTTCATTAAAATATCACTAAGTTTGTTCAAATTTATCACTCCAATTTAAAAATTTTAGATTTTGTTCTTATCGAACAAAGAGTTGTGTTTTTGAATTTAGTAAAAATGTGTTTTCAGATTCGACAAGAACAAATTTTCAGCCCAAATGCGCATATTTGTTTTGATATTTCTCGCCTCTGACGTTGTAACCACCAATACCAAGCCAATTTCCAACTTTTTCACCGGATTGAAGAGTTCTGAACTTCGGTGTTCCGGGCTTCCAAAGCGGATTTTCTTCAAGAAATTTTCTGCTTTCGACAGTTAAGCCTTCGTCGTCGACAGATTCTTGTTTGCCATTAAAATTAGAATTTACCTGTTTTGCCGGCATTCTTGACCAGTTAAGAAGCGTGGCGTAATGGAATTTGTACCGTTTTCCGCTTGAAGCTATGTAACCGGACAAAGCTTCGATTTTTTGCTCCCAATCGCTAAAATTTGATTTGATTTTGTTTAGTTCCACTTCTGACAAAAAGACATTTTTAAACTCTCCAAACACCATCTTTTTAGAAACTTGCCTTTTTAGCACAATTTCACAATCACATTTAGTAATATTTGGTAAACACAGAGCCGATCTGTCGGCGATCGGTGCGTTAGTACCGTTCTTTGCCGATTTTTCTTTTGTGTTTACATTTTCTTTTTCTGTGTTTTGTTTAGTTTTGTTTTGTTTATATATGCCCTACGGTTTCTGCTCCGCTTTTTACTCCGCTAAATACTCCGCTATTCACTCCAACATTTACTCCGCTTTGAGCCTCAAAAATGAAAGCCAATTTATCATTAAGTTTGTATTTGCTCGGTACTCCTTTTTTGCCTTTTTCAAGCAATTTATCTCTGTTGTTAATAGCCGTTTCTTCGCGGTTCGTTTGAATCCAGCTCATTAATTTTTGGTTATCGACCGAAATCCATTCGCTCCAGCCGCTCTGATTAAACGCATGAATAAATTTCAGGAATAAAATCTGAGACGGCACCGGCAAATGATTCGTTTCGAGCCAATTATAAAAGCCTTCGTTCAACAAAATGTAATTCAAAATTTTTCCTCCTTTTTCAAAAACGGCAAATCGTCATTAAAATCTTCTAAATTTTTTTGATTTATTTGATTTGCCGTTTTTTATCGTTCTTTTGACTTAATTCAACTTATCTCTTTAATTGTTTTTGCTTAATTCATTCTGTTGCTTTATTATTTCTTTAACTTAATTTACCTTGTTTTTATTGCTCTTTTTGTTTTGATTCACTTTGTTTATCAGATTTCCCTCCTGTTTCACTTAACTTCAATTTTTCTTTGCACGCCTTACACCTTGATTTCCCATCATCCGAAAGATTTGCCGCCAATTTATAGGCAACGTCTGCTCCGAGCCACTTGTTTGTTTTTAAATCCGTAAACGGCTCAAATGATTTTCCGCAATCAAAGCATTTAAAATTTTCGTTTCCTTTTGCCGCAGACGGCTGCAAGGTTTTTCCAAAAATGAAGTTCTTGTGTATGGTTTTTCAGTATTTACTTTTTTGCCTTGATAAGTTTTTTCTACACCGCTTTTGCCTTGACTTGCATCGAAGACATCGCTTTCCGTGATGTCAAACATTGCCATGTAAAGATAACGGCGAAGATAGGTTTGCATTCCTTCTAAAGCTTGAATTGTGTTTGCGCCTCTGATTTCTAATTTTTCAATCGGACAGGAAACAGTAATCATCGGCGGATTTGCAGAATTGCTATCACCGCTTACTTCAGAATCAGCCGCAACAAGAGCGGCAAATTCGCCGCGGAAGTCAATATGTGTGCAAACTTTATGTTTGTCACAAAACCGAATAATGTGCGGCATAAAATCGCTGAGTTCGTAATATCTAAAGCCTGCAAATTTGTTTTCGCCGCTTTTTTTTTGATTTCACAATCAAGCAGTTCAAGTTTGATTTTTTGCACCTTTTCGTAAATGTTCATCGTATTTTTTAACCTCTCTTTTTAAATTAACCGGATTAACGTTATGAATGGATTTCTTTTTCCGCTGATTTCATAAAGAACAATCTTTTTTTAAGAACAAACTTTTTTTGCTTTTCACTTTATTCAAACCATGAAGTTTCGTTTCGATATCTCCAATTAAACTACAAATTATTTTGATGCCTCCATTTTTTTCTGCCATTTCTGACCGTCCTAATCTAAAAATTCTTCAAATTTAAAAAGTTTCCGATTTGTTTCAATTTCTGAAATTTCAACCAGAACGCTTGGTAAATTTGAGTAATGTTTTTCGAACTTCAGATTGCAGATCTGTGCATCATCTTCGTAACAAACACCGTTGAGAGCATCTAAAATTATTTTGATGACGTTATCGCAGTCCAGTTTTCCGGTTGGCAAGATTTCATCATTTTTCATGGATTCAAATATTGAAAAGTCTTGTTATTAAAAGTCTTATTGCCTGATCTAAATTTTGCTCTGTTTATACTTTTCGAAATCGGATAAAACGCCGTGATAACCGCTTCTAACGGAATTTTTCTTTCAAATTTCTCAAATTTGTGTTTGCAGAATTTCCTGAAACTTCTGCGAATGTTTTCTTCGTACTCAGAAGTTTTCTGTGGCGTGTAAGCAAATGCTTTTCCATTCTTAAAACAAATTCTCGGTCTTGCTTTTCCTTGAGGCTCGCCTTGAATCGTAAATTTGATTTTCATAAATATTTCTCCTTTGAAATTAAAAGTTCTCAAAATCTTTCATCTTTTTAGATTCATTCTGATAGCACATTTATAGTTGTGGGCACGATTTTTTTCTCCTTGTCTAAAAGTTCTCAAAATCTTCCATCATGTTTTTCAGCCGAACTCTTACTTTGATTTTTTCTTCTTCTTTTTCTTTGCTCAACTTCTTAATTGCTTTTCTGAGTTCAGCTTTCATAAAATAAATTTGAAAAACTTGTACAAAAGTGATGAATAGAAAAACCACGCACATTGCGACTAAAAACAAAACTAAAAACGGTAATTGATTCATAATCTTTTTCTCCTTTTTGATTTTTAAATTTGAGTTAAGTTTTAAATAGCACCAAAATTTAATAATTAAGCTTTTTTAAAATTTAGAGATTTAACTGATTAAATTGTTAAGTTTAAATTTAACAATTCAGCCAATTAAGAAATTGCTAAAATAAAAAGAAGCTGCTTAACATTTAGTTAATGCAGCAACTTATTGTTAAATTTTGTTGATTAAACTTTGGATTCGTTGTTGTAAACGAAAGGTTATACTTTTATTAAATTTGATAAGTTTTTTGTATAAAAAGTTCCAGGGGAGGGTTCACTTTCCAGGGAAGTAAAAACTGCAATTGAAGAGATTTTAAAAAGCAGTCCTAAAGTTTACATGAAGGATGAAACCCCAAGGTTTAAAATCCTTCGAGATTACATTAAATTCGAACTCAATGAAAATCAGTATTTCCCTCTTAACTATTCAAACAGCAGAATGGACGGCAAACTTCCAAATGTTTTCCTTGCCGATGAAGTCGGAGCACTTCCAAATGCATATGCAATTGAATCGATGAGATCTGGGCAACTCAACATTTTGAACAAGCTTGGCTGTATCATAAGCACAAAATATCCAACAATCGATAATCCTTTTGAAGATGAAGTCAAATATGCAAAACAAGTTTTAGATGGATTACATGAAGATGAAACTCTATTTGCGCTTCTTTATGAGCCTGATATCAACAACACATCAAACACAAATTACAATTCATCAGGCCT
>JAIRZH010000039.1 GCA_031267335.1 Oscillospiraceae bacterium
CGCCTTGGCGAAGTGCAACGAGCCACCGTAAGCCGCTGTTTCTTTGGGAGTACCCGTTTCTTTTCTAAAGAAATGGGTACAAAGAGTAAGGCTTTGAAAAGAACTTAAGCTTACCTAAAAGCGGTGGACATAAAATTAGTTACTTTTTGGGAGTACCCGTTTCTAGAAATGGGTACAAAAAGTAAGGCATTGAAAAGAACTTAAGCTCGCCCAATAGCATGTTCATAACAAATCTATTGTAAATATATTTTTTGTTTTGTATATTTAAAACTTATTCTCGTATAAAATTTTAAATACAACTTTTTGGCAATTTGTTGATATCTTTTTGTTTTTCTTATCGACATTAGTGAGGCAGTACCAAAAGCATTAAAATTATATTTTAGTTTGATGGAAACAGATTTTTAATTTAAGCATTTCTATGTAAAAAAAAAATATCATAAAATTTCTAAATTCAAATTATGTTTTTAAGGTTTAATGTATGAATTTGGCAAATATACAAAAACAGTTTGCGGAAAAAATTAAATTCACCAAAGGTGTAGTGGTTTGTTCAGCGGCTGGTAGAGATAAAGGCGATTTTCAAGTCATTATGTCTACTGAAAATGATTTTGCATTTGTATGTGACGGACGTTATCGGCCGCTTGAAAAAATTAAAAAGAAAAATCGAAAGCATTTATTTTTTACAAATACAGTTTTGGAAGAAAAAGATTTATCTACAAATAAATTAATTAGAAAATCGCTTGCAAAATTTATCGATGCATGCAAAAATCAGTCAACAGTACTAAAAAAATAAAAATTGGGGTATTTATATTGTCAAAAGAAGATATGATTGAACTCGAAGGAAAAGTAATTACTGCTTTGCCAAATGCAATGTTTGACGTTGAACTCGAAAACGGTAGCAAAATTCTTGCTCATATTTCAGGTAAACTGCGCAAAAATTTTATCCGGATTTTACCAAACGACAAAGTCACTGTAGAAATGTCACCATATGATCTTACTCGCGGAAGAATAACTTGGCGTTCCAAAGAAGGAGCCAAAAATAAAAAGCCTTAATAATGTGTGCTTAAAAAGATTGTGTTTATTTTTGAGTTTTTTAAACAATCAAAGTATATAAAAATTATAACTAAAATAAAAATTAAATAATTTATTGGCCAAGGAACACAAGTACTGTTGTCAAAATTTAATTTAGAAAAATTTAAAAGAAGGTTTTTAAGAACTCTTGCTGTAAGTTTAGCGGTGTTGAGTTTATTTACCGGTAATTATTTTTATTCAATTAAGGGCCATCAATGAAAAAAAAGGTATCGCTAAGGCTAGAAATATTGACAAAAAAAATAAATCTTCAAAACTTTTGTTAAAAAAAAAGTTGTTTTTGGGTGCTGGCTTGATTAGCGTTATCTCTACTGTGTTTTGGCGTCTTAGTTCGTTGGAAAAAGATTCAGAAGATTCTACCACTTCGAAAGAAGTTCAAAAAATCTCGACTCCTTATTTAGGTAAATCTCGTTTTGCTTTAAGTGTTGGGGAAAATAACTATAACATAGCATTTGTCGGAAGTAGAGAAGCAGGAACAAGCAGTCTTTGCAAAGCTATTTGCGAAGTTTCAGGCAAAGAAGTTTCAAGAAAAATAAATAATGGAAGTTTATATAAAGATTTATTTGAAACTTCATATCTCAGAACGTCAAATCAAGTAATCTCAATATACGACGTGTCAGGAGCCGGAGAGAAAAATAATAAAACATTTTGTTTATTTTGCCAAAATATGAATGCATTTATGTTAACTATTAGTGCGAAAAAATTAGGTGAAGGCAAACTAGAAATTGAAAATGCTAAAAAATTGCTTGCTACTATTTTAAAAAATTTAAATCTATGTAATCGCAGTAAAATTTTAATAGCGATTATAGTTACCAAATGTGAAAATAGTGCAGAAAATAATATTATAGCAGCAAATTCTGAGAAATTTAACATTCTTATTGAAGAAATAAAAAAAAGTGGGTTATTTTTTTTGGTTCCAAGCTCAGGAGAATTGTTTCTTACTTCGGCAAACGAAAGAATCGGAATAAAAAAACTTGAAGAAAGGTTGTCTGAATTATCTCAAAAATCAAATTCATAAATATTAGAAGTTTTAAATGCACTCGGAACAAAGTTTTTGTTATAGGCGATGAAACTAAAAACCGATAATCTTGTTGCAATAACTTTTTTTACAGAACTAAAATTTAAGAGAACAAATTTGGTTTCTGCTTGTTTTAAAGTAAAAGCTGTTGCTCCCTTTGAATTCGAAGACACAATGAACGAAGATTTATTCGAAGATTGGCTTGAACGAGTTTTCGTTCCGGAGCTTAAAGATTTTAAAAACAATATATTAGAACCTGCCCAAATATCTCTAAAACATCGTATATTTAGTTAAAATTTTAAAGTTTTGCATTGTCAGTTAAATATGTATAAGTATTTGCCTTCCTCACGCTTTAAATTTTAAAAATTTTATCATAAAATTTATATTGCTAAGAAATATTAGACAAGCTCTTAGATTTTGGAATGGATTTAATTTTAATTTCGATCCCTTGAATTTGGATTCGAGTGAGTATAATTTAACTCGATTGTTAAATTATTGTAATATTTTATGAAATTTTCGTGAATTTTTATTGAAAAGATATATAGACATTTGATAATTACAAAATTAAAATCTAAAATAGCAGTTGCTAATGAATTTTAGTTTAAGTACTGAAAATTATTGATGGAGAAGTACTCAAGTGGTCAAAGAGGCGCCCCTGCTAAGGGTGTAGGTCGAGGAATCGGTGCGAGAGTTCGAATCTCTCCTTCTCCACCAGATACAAACGCAAATTTATTTAACATAAATTCCTTTTCACGTGAGTCTGAATTTAGAAGGTTAGTAGAATCTTTATCAGCAATTGGCGCTTTGGATAAGGTTTGGCTATTCGGCCTGATGTTTTTTTAATGTCTAATTTTATGTCTGTTTCCTTTTAGATAAGCTTAAGTTCTTTTCAAAGTTTTACTCTTTGTACCCATTTCTAGAAACGGGTACTCCTAAAGAATTAACTAATTTTACGTTTGCCACATTTAGGTAAGCTTAAGTTCTTTTCAAAGTTTTACTCTTTGTACCCGTTTCTTTTCTAAAGAAATGGGTACAAAAAGTAAAGCATTAAATAAGCACTTAAGCTTACCTAGATGTAACAGACATAAAATAATTTCCAATTATAAAGCGGCACTTGTCCGCGACGCCTTGGCGAAGCGCAGCGAGCCACCATAAGCCGCTGTTTCTTTGGGAGTACCCGTTTCTTTTCTAAAGAAATGGGTACAAAGAGTAAGGCTTTGAAAAGAACTTAAGCTTACCTAAA
>JAIRZH010000042.1 GCA_031267335.1 Oscillospiraceae bacterium
TTGATGATACCTTATTTCGGGTTGCTTGCGGAATTTGGAATTTGCATTTAAACTTCATTTAAAGTTATGACGTTATGTGTTGTTTTGTTCTGATTTCTATTCATGAACAAGTCTATTGATTAGAAATATTAGACAGGCTCTAACAAAATATAAAATTAGGCATTGAAAAGAACTTAAGCTTGCTTGAAAAATGTTCAAAAATTGTCAAAAATTCGCATCTTTAGCTTATTGAAGACAAGTTCTAAATAATGTCGCATTTCATCAAGTTTAATAATTATTTTATTTGAACGTTGTGCAATATTCTGTGAAATTTTCGTGTTGTATTTTGAGCTTATATTGAATACAAATTTTTAATATATTATAATTTAATTCGGACAGCAAAAATATAATATTTTTTTAGATATATATTTAATTATTTCCATATTCTTTGATATTAAAAATCGATAAAATTTATTATTTATTAGTTTTTTAATAAAATCAAGAAACTAAAAAAATTAAATTTTAAAAATTTCATGGTGATAAACTGGAAATTTCAGCAGAAAAAAATCGTAATTTACCAATTGGAGTATTTGATTCCGGAATAGGCGGTCTTACGCTTGTTCGGAAAATTATTAAACTTCTGCCTTACGAAAATATTGTTTATTTTGGTGATACAGCTAGGATGCCGTATGGAGGTAAAAGCTGTGAAATTATTACTTGTTATGCTCGAGAGAGCATTGAATTTTTAAATTCCATAGGCGTTAAATTAATTATTGCCGCTTGCGGAACAGTAAGCACAATTATTTCAAAGTCCGATCTTGGAATATCTGGTCTGCATGGTGTTGTTGAACCTTCTTGTTTGGCGGCAATCAAAGCAAGCAAAAATTTAAAAATTGGCGTGATCGGAACAGAACGTGCAATTAAAAGTAAAAAATACGAACATGTAATTAAGAAAATTAATCCAAATGCTCAAGTTTACCAAAAAGCTTGCCCGGTTCTTGCGCCTTTAATCGAAAATGGTTTTGCACAAAAAAATAATAAAAATTTAATTAGTATTATAAACATATACATTAAGCCACTTTTAAAATTTCAAATCGATACGCTCATTTTAGGTTGTACACATTATCCAATTATCAAAAACACGATTTCAAAAGTCATTCCTAAAATTAAATTAATAGATTCTGGCAAAGAAACGGCTAAGTTTATTTATACTTTTTTAAAAAATAATAATTTAACTTCCGATAGAAAAACCGAAGGTAAAATAGATTTTTTTGTCAGCGATTTACCCGAAAATTTTTCAGAAAGTACTCAAATATTTTTTGGGAATTTTTTTTCAAAGAAACAGATTACAATAACAAAAATTCAGGTTTGTATGAATAGTTTACGAACGAGCGAGAAGTAACTTTTTTAAAGAAATTAAAATAGAATTTTAGCCTTCGAAAAAAATTCTAAAGTAGAACGGGTTCTAAGAGCCCGTCTAATATCTCCAAAGCAGCGATTTAACTAAAATTTTTAAAATTCTGTATTGCTTGTCAGTTAAATACGTCAGTATTTGATTTCCTCGCGCTTTAAATTTTAAAAAATTTTATCATAAAATTTGTTATTGCTAAGAAATATCAGACAGACTCTAAACCATTTTTTAATATTATGAATTTAATAAAATAAAATTAAACAAAAAGTTATTGCTGTGAGGAAATAAAATGAATTTTAAATATTCATGGAACAAACAAAAATATGAAGAATTTATAAATTATCTAAAAAATTTTACAAATTTAAAATACAAAAAATTTAATTCTAAAATTGTTAATGACGAAACTCTTGAATTTATCGGTGTTAAAACTTTAATTTTAAGAAAAATCGCGAAAGAAATTTCAAAAAATAATTATTTGGAATTTTTAAACTTCAATAAACATCAATATTTTGAAGAATGTATGATTCATGTTTTTATAATTGTTTACTTAAAATTGAACTATTCTGATCTTATGAATATGTTAAAAAATTTTATTCCGTATATTTCAAACTGGGCATTGTGTGATTCTGCCGCTAAAAATTATTCTCAATTTATCGAAAATCAGGATATAATTTTTAATGAAATCATTGAATTATTACAATCTTTGAATCCATGGGAAGTCAGGTTCGGTTTGGTTTTGATATTGAACAATTTTGTAAATGAAAAATTTATTCATAAAATTTTAGAAATTTGTAAATCCATTAAATCGGAGTATTATTATGTGAAGTTGGGCAATGCATGGCTTATTTCTGAATGTTATATAAAATTTCCCGAAATTATGAAAAAATTTTTAGAATCGAGAATTTTAGATAAATGGATTCAAAACAAAGCTATTCAAAAGATTAAGGAATCTTTAAGAATAAGCAAAAGAGAAAAAGAATTGATTTCGAAATTAAAAATCGTATAAAATAATCCCACTAATGATAAAAAAATTGGAGTGATATTTTTGGAATTATTTGAAGCAATAAAACAGAGGCATTCAATCAGAAAATATACAGGTCAAACAATTTCGGAAGAAAAATTTAAGCTTTTATTAGAAGCCGCAATGTTCGCGCCAAGCGCTTGCAATTCTCGTCCATGGTACTTCGTAGTGATAAAAAATCAAGAAAAACTTACGAAAATCACTGAGTTCATGACATTTGCAGGAATGCTAAAAACCGCTAAACATGCAATTCTAGTTTGTGCGAATCTTGATTCTCAAAAATTCGGAATGTATCCACAAGATTGCAGTGCGGCGACTCAAAATATTTTGCTCAGAGCTGTCGAACTAGGGCTTGGAACTTGTTAGTGTGGGTTACATCCGAACAAAGGTTATTATCAAAAAATAAGAGAATTATTTAATTTAAACAAAAACATCGAGCCATTTGCCGTAATCGCAGTTGGTATTCCTGATGAAATCTGTAATACAAAAGGATTTTACGAAGAAAATAAAGTTCAATGGGATTAAAAGCTTGTTCTTAGAGTCTGTCTAATATTTCTAAACAATACAGATTTAATGATAAAATTTTTAAAATTCAAAGCGCGAGGAAGGCGAATACTAATGTATTTAACTGACAAGCAATACAGAATTTTAAAAATTTTAGTTAAATATGTGTTGCTAAAGAGATATTAGACAGACTCTAAGGCCTATTCCCGCTATTTGAAATGGAAAAATTTCGGTACTTTTTGATTTGTACTACGTTAAATTTTTTCACAATACGTCAGTATTGTGAAAAAATTTTCCTTGCCCAAACCAAAAATTACTCGAAATTTTGTCATTTCAAATAGTGGAAACAGGCCCTAGATCACAAAAAATATGTGGTATGGCCTATGAACTTTTTTCAAACATCATAGTTATAAAGGCAGGTTATTAAGTAAAAGTAGGATTCATGAGAATATTAACAACTTCTGCGAAACTTTTGCGGCCATTAACATTATATAACGAGACACAACTTTTTGGCCAATTTGTTTCTTGAACATGATTGTTTTGAGAGTCTTTGCCTTCAAAGGCATTTATAATTAAAGTAACACCGCTGTTTAATATTACATCTTCCAGTTCGTTTAAAACTTCTGAGTGATATAACAATGGAACTTTAAATTCTCCTGAACCTAAAAATGGCGCGCAAACAGTTTTTGATTTATTTAATTTTGCATAAAGTAAAACAGATTTATAATATCTACGTAAATTAGCCTTTATACACTCTTTTCGCACTAAAGGACTTAAATTTGTTAAAGCTTTGCAATAACTAATGGAATTGCTTAAAGAAGCATAGATAAATAGGTTCCCTAAACAGATTTCTTCAAATGGGATTTTTTTGCCAAAATTAAATCTCGTAACAGCCGGTGAATGCCTAACACAAATAGCGGCAAAATTTTCATCATTTGTTTTATTACTAAAGGATTCTTGTAAACCACTTTCTACATAGCCTGCGGAATTGAAAATTCCAAACTTTTTTAAAAGGTTCAATTCCATTTGTTTTTTTAGATTTTGAATTTCAATAAATTCGTTCAAAGGACTCTGAGATGGGAAAGGAGAAATGTTACCGGCACAATTTAATACATGTAATAGAACCATGCTCATAAAAGCATATTTTGTCACTATAAACGGCCCTTGTGTCCAGTCGTTACAATAAGATTTAAAAAACTTATTAAAATCACTTTGTTTTACTGTTTCGATAGCATCAAAATTAGAAGCCACGACTTGAAGACCTACTTCATTTCCTATTGTTATTCTAGAATCAACAGCACCGCCCTTGCCCGGATCAAAAATTATTGCAACTTCACCGTTTGTTTCAAGAGATTGAGAAAAAACAAGAGATTGATTATTCAAATCCTGCAAAGTGATTAATTCACAATAACCGGCAGGAAACCATCCATTATTAATTCTTACAAAAGTAAGGCCTTTCCAATAACCTTCTGAAACCTGAAGAAAAAATAATCCTGGTTTATTGCGCACTTCGGCTTCATCTTTCCACCAACCACTAAAATCGATTTCGGGATTGTTTAATTGATTATAAGAAACTTGCCAAATTTTTAGATAATTTAACGCTTCTTCACTCGTAATAGCTGGTACAAGTTCAGTATTAAACATTATAGGCGAAAAACCTTCAGAACCTGGAAAAAAATTTCGTTCTTCAGGTGTGAGCGTATGAACGACTT
>JAIRZH010000043.1 GCA_031267335.1 Oscillospiraceae bacterium
TTGATGATACCTTATTTCGGGTTGCTTGCGGAATTTGGAATTTGCATTTAAACTTCATTTAAAGTTATGACGTTATGTGTTGTTTTGTTCTGATTTCTATTCATGAACAAGTCTATTGACCAAACCATTTATTTGACGAGCTTTTTTGTTTCCCACAACGTTGGTGTCTGCATTGTCAACGATACCTACAAACCGAACGCCCCATTCAGTAAACTTCTCGTGTATGTATCTTTCTACTATTTCCATATCACGAGAAAATCTTGACTGAGATTTGCAAAGAACAATATCAACAAGTCTATTTCTACAATCATCAATCATCCGATTAAATTCAGGTCTATTTCTGTCGCAACCGCCGTAATCGTCATCGCAATAAATCCTATGAATATCCCACCCTTTCATCACGCAATAATTCACCAGCATCGTTTTCTGGTTTTGGATACTTTCACTGTCGTCAGTCTTATACAGCTTATTTCTATCTTCATCAGATAAACGTGTGTAAATATCAACTCTCTCCAACTTTATACCTCCATTTTATTTCAATCACTTACGTTCTTGAAACTTCCGTAAGGAATTTTAAAAAATTTCGGTATAACCTTTGCTTACAACAGCCACACTTTTCCTAATGTGACCATTTTAACTATACCTTAATATTCTTTAAAACCCAACACTTTTGAGACTAAATATTAAAGTTGAAAAGATTGCATGCATCAGACAACTAAAGGGAGAGAAAATCTTAAAGATTTATATCAAGGCAAAAACCTTAAAAACTTACTAAGGCGAAAAAATCTTAAAGATTTAATTTTACCTAAGTTGCTGTTTTCTATTCAATTTTCAAGGCACATATTAGTTCTAAATACAAGCCAATCAAGCAATCGTAGAATCTAACAATCTAGCAACTTTATTATTCTACTGATTCTTATCTTTTGCGTACATCTAGCCCTAAATTTAGCAAATTTCTCTACCGACTTTTGCTGCACAAGTTGTATGCAACCTTTTCATAAAAATCAAGCTGTCTTTGCAAATTACAAATTTTGGATTTTGCTAGATAGTGTCGTCAATAAAATTATGGTACAATGAAAATAATAAAATATGGGTGGTAAAATGTATAGACGACACGACATTTCGGATAGAATTTGGCAAATATTAGAACCTCATTTAATGGGTAGAAAGGGCACGAGAGGTGGAAACGCTCAGAATAACAGAAGGTTTATAAACGCAATTTTTTGAATTTTGCGAACCGGTGCACCATGGCGAGATTTGCCGGCAGAATATGGAGATTGGAAGAATAACCACAAGCGTTTTTGCCGTTGGAGAAACAAAGGCGAATGGGAAAGATTGTTGGAATTATTCATAAATGATCCAGATTTCGAATGGCTAATGATTGATGCGTCCCATATCAAAGTTCATCCACACGCAGCAGGAGCAAAGGGTGGAAACCAAGACATGGAGCGTACAAAAGGGGGCTTGATTCGAAGATACATTTGGCCGTGGATGCGCATGGTATGCCGGTCAGAATGTTTGTTACATCAGGTACCACTGCGGATTGCAAGTTTGGCAAGAAACTTATAGACGGAATAAACGCTGAGTTTTTACTTGCGGATAAAGGATATGACACTGACGAAATAGTGAAATTTGCCCAAAAATCAAACATAAAAATTATTATTCCACCAAAGAAAAATCGCAAAATCCAACGAAATTATGATAAATATCTGTATAAATTACGTCATCTTGTTGAAAATGCTTTTTTACATCTTAAAGCTTTGGAGAGGAATAGCTACTCGCTACGCTAAAAACACAGCTTCTTTTCTTGTTGCGGTTCATATACGATGCATCGCTATTTGGGCTAATATTTATTGACGACGCTATCTAAAAAGGAACTTTCGCAGCTTTATTATTTAAAAAAAGAAAATGCTGAATTACACCGCAGAATTATTGAGTTAGAAACCTTGGCAACTAATGGTACATCAAGAATTACAGGATTGCCACACTCAAAAGAAATCAGCGACAAAGTCGGGAAAAATTCAGCTAAAATTGTGGATTTGAAAAATCTTTTAGAAAACAATCAAAAACAGTGTTTAGACGAATTAATTAAATTGGATAAGTATATTCAAAGCATTGATGATTCGTTCATTCGTCAAATTATAGTCTATCGATTTATAAATAATTTTGGATGGGAAAAGATTGCATGGAATATGGGCGGCAATAATACAGCCGAGGGTATGAGAAAAAAGCTTTTCGTTATCTGAAAAAAGAGTAATAATTTATCCCGGAGTTATTTGCTCTGGGATTCCTAATCTTAACAATTTTTTTAAAATCTCAAATCATGTGCGAACAATTCATTTAAATAATCTCTCATTGCAAGGCCGATAGAATTAGGATTTTTACAGCACTTCATGTGTGCAAAAGCTTCAGCCCACCATTCAAATTCGTCAGTTTCTCCGTAACCACTTATTTTTCTAGTTGTACCACCATATTTTTCCATCGCAATCCTGATAACATCCTCTTTCATTTCTACAGCACTTTTACTGTAACCATTCGTTTCTTTTATTAAAAATTGAAGTACATGACCCATTTCGTGTGTAATCCAAGATTCTACTATCTGATTAAGTTCTATTGGCGGGTGATAACCTGAATTTATAGACTGTTTACCCTTAATAAGACTTATTTTAAAAAGCGGTGCATAGAGCTCGTTAAAAGTTATTCCACTTAGCCCACCTGCACCCACGTGCTTGATTCTTTGTAATCCACTAAAAGATTCATTTATTCTAAAACTAAAAGTTTCATTTCTATTTCTTCTGTTTTGTATCAGTGCTTGTGTGAAAATAGGATATTTTTTAAAAATATTATTTAATTTTAATAATAAAAGCAAAAATGATCTTGGATTCATCTTTTTTATAAATGCATCATCAACTCTAAAAATATTTCGGTCACGATTTTTAAATATTTCAATTTGATTATTAAGTTCTATTTTTACTTGTTTATCCGACATATTATCAATTGCTGTTGTTACATCTCTTAAATAAAATTCGCCCGCAACTTTACCGCCAAGCGCAATTGTACCAACTCCTAAAATAGTTGCGCCGATACCTATGCCAACCTTTGACAGAGTTGGGTGCTCTTTATAAAACTCTTTGGCTTCAGATTTTATTTTGTGGGTGGCAGATGAGGCTTTATTTTTAATGCTATCAACTAATCCTGCCGAAGCACTTGGAACATTTGTTATCATTATTCCTGCCATAACAAAAGCAAGAGAATCAGCTAAATTTCTAATGTTTTTATCACCTCCTGCAATTAATTCGAGGTCTTTTTCATTTAATGTTTCAAAGTCAAAATCTTCTAACTCTTGCTCGGATTCTGCAAACGTTCTTAAAACAAAACTACTTTCGCTATATGCCAAAGTTCCCTCAGCAGAAGATTCAAATACTTCTGTTAAATTTTCTTTTGTTAACATAATATCCTCCTTCTATCTAACATTTGGAATATCAAAGTTTTCTATTGGTGCGCCGCCGTTTTTCATATGACCTTCATTTCCCGAATGAACTTTTAGATTTTTAAATCCTGTTTCCCTTGCAAAATCGCTTAACTTAGTTTGATTTAATCTTAAACCATCTAACGAATCCCCAGCACAAACAGCAAAAGGAATGCTTGAATCATTTTTGAATAATCTTTTCAATTCTTTTTCACAATCAAATTGGTCAGCAAATAAATATCCTCCAAGTGTTACTAAAAGTCTTATGGCAGGATTTCTATTTTTTAAACAGTCATATGCTGCATTACTTACATTTTTTATAGAACTTTGAAGAATTAATCCTCCTAGCTTGTTTTGTCCTTGTGAAACATTAGCCGCAACGTGAGCCGCTGCCGCTCCGCCTAAAGAATATCCATGAAGAATTATATTAGATTTTCTTATTCTCAAATTTCTTTCAATATAATTATAAATCTCTTGTGCATCAGAGTATATTCCACTTTGTCTTATTTTACCGCTAGCTATTGCTTCACCGCTTGAACCAAAACCACTATAATCCACACCAACTACCGAAGCACCTCTGCGAATATACTCTACAACAGCATTTTTTACTTGCTCGGCGTTTGGGCTACCGCTCCCCGAATAAAATATTACATATTTGCCCGATAACGCTCCTACTCCATTGCCACTGTAAATAAATCCCCTTAATTTATTGTTGATGTTTACAGGTTCCGACCTTATATTGCTTGGTAATTCGCTTACGCTATAACCATTTCCTCTTAGGTTTGTGTCACCAATTACGTGCCTTTGGAAAAAATTGTCTGAATTTTTATAAATAAAAGCCGAAGCTATAGCAGCAGTCGCGGCTAACGCTGTTGTTTCTACTATAAGAGTATTTTTTACAGTTTTAGGATTATCTGAA
Source organism: Oscillospiraceae bacterium (assembly GCA_031267335.1). Lineage (GTDB taxonomy): Bacteria > Bacillota > Clostridia > Oscillospirales > Acutalibacteraceae > Improbicoccus. Next base: position 4,389 of record JAIRZH010000043.1, read on the forward strand.
ACCCGATTTTTTAAATCATCATATTTATTGGAAACAGTTGAACTTATTTTTGAAAAAACTCCTGATTTTGAGTTTGTTTCTGCACTTACAAAACCGTTATTAAAAGTAATAGATGAAAGAGAAATAAGCGAAGCAAGAAGTTTTGAGGTTAAAGGACTTTTTTTACCAGCAACATTTAATGAATCTTCTTCACTTAAATTATCTACTAATTTCTTCGGACAAACATACATTTCATCCAAATCATTTAATTTGCAAAAATTTTCAAATTCTTTTGAATGTAAAGCTAAAGACTGTAATAGTTGTAATTGATTCTCAATCATTATTTACCTCAATTAATTTAGTAAATCTTTTATGCTGTTTCTATTATAGCATGCTTTGAATGAAATTTGAAGCCCTGATATATATATATATATATATATAATTTTAGATAATCTAGTTTTAAATTAGTACGTTGTGCACAAATACAAAAACATAGTTTATATAAAAGACTTTTTAAAAATTGTCCCGTTTTGTCCGTTTTTATGTGTTAAAATGGTAATATGAGAAGTTATACTGCTTGAAAAATAGCAGTATTTCTTTATGTTCAAAATTAGGAAGTGAGAGCAATTTGTAAGTCATGTAAATGGTGCGGAAAAACCCACGAAGAAAATTATATCTGTTCTAAACGACCACCAAAACAAAAGAAAAATACCGAAGTCACAAAATTTTGAGGAAGCCCAGCATGGAAGCAAAAGCGCGAGGAAATAAAGAAGCGTGATAATTATTTATGCCAAGTTTGCATACGTGGATTATATAAACCGCACTACCAATATCAGTACGAAAACACTCATGTTCACCACGCAATACCGGTTATTGAAAGCGATAACGGACATTTAGATAATGGAAATTTGATAACATTGTGTTCTACACATCACAGAATGACAGACCGTTACCAAATACCACTTCTAAAAATACAAAATGTAATTCGAGAGCAAGAAAACAAATGATTCCATCCCCCCCTATCAATTTAAAAAACAAATTTAAAATTTTTTCACCACCAACCATGGGCTTACATTCACACCGACGGAAATTTTCTCATGTAATTTTTTTTTGGAGTTGAGTAAATGAAAATAGAGCAAATTGGCATAGATGAAATAAAGGAAGTGTTTCCAAAATAATTATAATATGTTACATTTCAAACCAAGGTGTTTGAAATGTATAAATGTAAAAAATGCAGTAGCCAAAATTATGTAAAAGCAGGATTTATCAAAAGCGAACAACGATATAAATGTAAAAATTGTGGCTGCCAATTTGTACCAACTAGACATCATGGTAAAGACGAAAACACAAAGCTAGCAGCAGTTTGGTTGTACACACATGGACTT
>JAIRZH010000057.1 GCA_031267335.1 Oscillospiraceae bacterium
CGGATAAATTTAGCTCGTTTTCGCTCTTTTTTTTGATTTTCACTTTATCTAAATTTGTTTATTTCCTTACGTACTTTAGCTGCCTTTAGGCGGTAACAAATCTTTCGTCTTCAGACGAATGTTCATAAGGTGAAAACGAAAAATAAGTTAAAGTGCGGTTACAAAATCAACAATGTTTACAAATTTTACAAACATCTGAAATTTTCAGGTGTTTTTTTATTTTAAGAATTAGATTTAACGCTAATTTAAAAACTTTACTAAATTCTATTAAATAAGGAGAAATCTCTTATGCAATTCTTAATTTGTACTTCCATTCTTACAACAATGTTTCTACTTTTCATCTCAGCATATCAAAGTCTACAAATTCATTGCATGAAAAATGAATTGCGGAAATGCATGAAGGTTATTGCAAGATGTAGGCCCGATCTAAATGGTGAAAATAAAGAAAAACGTGACAACTTTTTAAAAGCAATCCGGCAAATTAAAAAATCATTAGAAGACATGGAGGCTTGGTGATGAAAACGAAGATTGAAAGAGTTGGTGTTAGAAACACAAGAAGACATGTAGATGAAAACAAAAATGAAGGATTGGTGATAAAAATGATAAGACAAAAGACAATGAAAAAACATGGAGACTTAGCAATGAAAATTTATGGCAAGCAAGACACAAGTTAAAAACACTGCCAGCAAGACGCTGGTAAAGGCTGAAAGACATTAAACAAAAAATTTAGAGGAGTTTTAATGAAAATTTATAGCCGGATAAAACATTAATCCAAAAATAAAAATTTAAAGGAATTTCAATAATCTAAAAATAAAAATTAAAGAAGTTCCAACAAAAATTCACAGCTAAAAGCATCAAAGCACTAATCTTAAAAGTAACAGCTAAAAGCATCAAAGCACTAATCTTAAAAATAACAGATAAAAACATTAAAGCACTAATCTTAAAAAAAACACGGAGGACTACTTAATGAAAATAAAATTTACTATTCAAGGCGATCCAAGAGGAAAAGAAAGACCAAGAGTTTGTTTCAAACACGGTAAATCTTTTGCCTACACTCCACAGAGAACTTCTGAATACGAAGAAAACATTCGCAGAAGTTTCAAAAAAATTATAAACCACAAATTTGAAAGAAATATCCCTTTGGGAATAATCATCACGGCTTATTATCCAATTCCAAGGCACTCAAGTATGAAGATTTCAAAAGCTATGGAAAACGATGAAATTCTTCCAACTAAGAAACCGGATTGCGATAACGTGATCAAGATTATTCTTGATGCCCTTAACAAAGTTTGCTATGAAGATGATGCTCAAATTTGCAATCTTAAATTTGAGAAACATTACTCAAATATGCCAAGTGTAGGGGGTAGAAATCTCAGATATAGATAGAAACGAGAAAATTTTGAATCACGAAGAATTATTAACTGAACCTGGCTGGAATTGGAAATGCGAGCAAGAAGGAGCCAGAAAATAAACTTTATTCAAGGAGATTTAAAAATAATGTTTTATAAAATTCTTTATGAAGTTAATAAGGAGATTTAAAAATGATGCTTTACAGAATCTTTTTAAGTAAGGAGATTTAAAATACTATTACAAAATTCTTAATAAGGAGATTTAAAATATCATTGTATAGAATTCTTTATGAAGTTAATAAGGAGATCTAAAAATGCCTCTTTACAAAATCAGCGAAAAATACTTTAGCTTTCTGCAAGCATGTGAAAACGATGAAATTCCAGATGAAACACTACACAGTACTTTAGAATCACTCGATGATGAGTTTGATAAAAAAGCAGATTCAGTGGCGTGCTTCATCAAAAATTTTGAATGCAGAAGCCAAAGCAATCAAAAATGAGATTCTTTCTTTAATTAGTAGGAGGACTTCAAAATTAAAGTGTTCCGAACGACTAACGGAATATCTAAAGTCTCAAATGGAGTTTGTTAGCAAGACAAAAATCGAGACTCCGCGAAACAGAATAAGTATCAAAAAAAATCCTGATTCAGTTTTACTGAAGAAGGATTTTTTAGATTGGGCTCGAGAAAACGCAGATGAACTTTTGAAATGGAAAGAACCAGAGCCAGATAAACTCAAAATTAAAGAATTTCTAAAAAATGGAGGAAGTACACCATATGCGCAATTGATCCAGACAAACAGAGTTGAAATCAAATAATTCAGCATGAAATCAAAATATGTCTGCAAATAATTTGATGCAGACTGCAATTTCTTGTGTGCGTTGAGCACATTAAAATTTCTTGTGTGCATCGCATGCAAGACAAAAATATTGGAGGCCAAACTATGAACATTTATGAAAAGGTACAAAAAATAAAGCTAGAATTACTCGAGGCCAATATAAAAAAGTCTGGAAACAACAAGTTTTCGGGCTTTAAATATTATGAGCTTGGCGATTTCATGCCTCACATCATTTAAACTAAAAATATGGCAAATATTAAAAATAAATCTCCGACCATAAGTTCATTTCCGCGTGCAAATTCAGATGGTTTTAATTTAATACCTTCTTCGAGATTAAGTTTTCCAGATAAAAAATTCCCCGCGAATGGAATTTCTTTTATTTTGCCTAAAATTCTTAAAACTAAATAAGATATAGAATAACCACGAAATATTGCTTGAAAAACTTTTTTCGCTATCTTATTTTTTTTACTTTTTTTTGGAACAATTTTGTTCTGCCTACTAGCAGTTGTATTATTAAAATTACGCGAACTAACAAAACTATTAAAACCGTAAATAAATGCCAATAACACTACTAAAAATTTTTTAAAATTTAAATTTACCATTTTTTAAACTCTACTAAATAAAATAAAACTTAAGATACGATACAAATTGATCATAAGAAAATAAATTAGTAAATACTTTTAATTTTTCAAAATTTTAAAATTGAAAATAATAAAATTACGGTTTTTATTATTATTTTATAAAATTTATAAATTCTTAATTAATTTTAAGGCTTTATTTTTAAATTTATAGTAATTTTTAGATATTTCGGAAATATTTTCAAGATAATTAGGGCTAAAATTTTCAACAGTTCCTCTGACGATTTTTTCGATATCAAGAAATCCTATTTTTTGCGATAAAAAAGCATCGACTGCAACTTTATCGGCAGCAGTTATAGCACAAGTAGCTGAGTTGCCTTTTATGGCAGATTGTTTAAAAAAATCAAAAAGGTTTTGTGTGCATGGATTGGGTTTATAAAACTCAAAATTAGCTTTTGTAATATCTAAATTAAAGTTTGAATTAAAATATATTTTTCCAAATACATACTCCAAAGCATTTTGAATTGAAATTTTCATGCTTGGCCTGCTAATTTGAGCCAAAATTGAGCCATTTTCGAATTCTACCATCGAATGAACCGAACATTCAGGATGAATTAATACTTCAATTTTAGATGGATCAATACCGAAAAAATACGAAGCTTCTATAATTTCAAGACCCTTATTAATCATCGTTGCCGAATCTACTGAAATTTTTGCGCCCATTTTCCATACCGGATGATCTAAAACATCGCAAGGTTTAACATTGGCTAATTCTTCTGGACTTTTATTTAAAAAAGGCCCGCCTGAGGCTGTTAAAATAATTTTTTTTATTCTTTTATAATCGGAACTATGAAATATTTTTTTATTGCCAAGACATTGCCAAATAGCGCTATGCTCGCTATCAAGCGGCAAAATTTCGGCATTATTTTTTAAAACTTCGTTAGCTAAAATTAAGCCAGATGATACAACACATTCTTTATTTGCAAGGGCGATTTTTTTTCCTATTTTAGCAGCGGCTAAACATGGATAAATTCCTATAAATCCTGAAACTGCATTGAATACAACTTCGGGTTCTTCAAGCGCAGCGATTTTTTTTAGGCCATCTATGCCATTCAAAAATTTAATATCTTTAAATTCATCAGCAAGTAAATTCGCATCTTTTTTATTTTGGACGCAAACAAATTTAGGGTTAAATTCTCTGATTTGTTCTTTTAAAAGTGAAATATTTTTGCCAGCCGAAATAGCAATTATGCTAATTTTCGATTCACGGGCAACTTCTATAACTTGTGTCCCAACTGAGCCTGTACTGCCAAGAACTGAAATTTTCATTTGTGATGTACCAAAATTAATTTAAAAATATTGGAATAAAACGCAAATATAAATAAACATACGGAATGGTAAAAATTATACTATCGAATCTATCAAGAATTCCGCCGTGGCCTGGGATTATATCACCAAAATCTTTTATATTCGCAGAACGTTTTATAAGCGAAAAACACAAATCGCCAAAGATAGCAATCGGCGCACCTAGAATTGCCATAAATGAAAGACTAAAATAATTTATTTCGCGATAATTAAAAAAGTGTTCAAAAATAACCCCGAATAAAATCGCAAAGAGAAAACTAAAAATCGTTCCACCGATAGCCCCTTCAACAGTTTTATGGGGACTAACGTCAGGACATAACTTATTTTTGCCAAAAATCATTCCGCCAAAATACGCGCCTACGTCGCATGTCCAAGCAATTCCAATCGCAAGACAAACATAAAATATTCCTTTTGAGTTTCCGAAATTCCTGATTTTAATTATTTCCGAAAGAGCAAACATAGTTATGTAAATTAAAATAAAAGCAAAACATGTTTTGCCTATACTTTTGCGTTCGCATTTTTCCGAATGGCGATTTGTTATAAATTGCTTCATTATAAAAATAAGACTTGCCAAAATATAAGAATACATAGCGAGTTTCCAGATAGCTCCATTGCCTAAAATAGCTTTTATAGGTGCGAATAAAAGTGAAACAACCGATAACGCACTAAATTTTAATTCACCATTTAATAATAAAATTTCCGCAACTGCCAGAATTGTAATAATAGCTACGCTAATATTTAAAACCCAAGTATAATATGAGCTTAAAATCATTAAAAAAGCAAATAAAATAGCACAAACTAATCCGGAAATAATACGCTTTAACAAATCAAACCGCCTCAAACAGTTTTACTTAAATAATTATTTCTAAAAACTAGACTTATTCTGAAATTAAAATTTAATTAGACCTTATTTACGAAAACAAAAAATATTTTTAGAAAACATTTAAGAAGGCCTAAAGATCGAAGCATATCTAAATATATGCAAAGATTTTAGCAAAACATCAATAACTAAAATTCTAAAAAATACAAAAATTTCGCAAGGAATTTATTATACAAAAAAATGATCATTGTTGTATATAATATTTTAAATAAGCCCACGAAAATTTTGCAGAATGTTACAAGAATTTGACTCGATTGTTAAATTCTTGTAAATTTCGTGAAATTTCCGTGCGAATTTTCTAAAAATACTTGTTTATTTTTAAAATTAAGTTACAATTTTATTTTTGGTTTCAAAAGATAATAATATATCAAAGAGGTAATATATACCAAAATCATTAGTATTAAGTGTAATGTACGGTACAGGCTATTATCGTCATATTCAAATTAGTGAAGATGCAACTTTGTTCGATTTGCATAGCGTTTTTAGAAAGCTTCGATTTCAAAGATGATCACATGCGTGTTTTCTTTATGAATAACAGAGTATGGGATAAAACAGAAGAATACATAATAAAAATTGAATCTGATGATGATTATTGTGAAGATTCAAAAGGTTTCACAAATGGGGAGTGTTTCCAAAATAATTATAATATGATACATTTCAAACCGAGGTGTTTGAAATGTATAAATGTAAAAAATGTAGTAGCCAAAATTATGTAAAAGCAGGATTTGTCAAAAGCGAAC
>JAIRZH010000112.1 GCA_031267335.1 Oscillospiraceae bacterium
AGCCACCGTAAGCCGCTGTTTCTTTGGGAGTACCCGTTTCTTTTCTAAAGAAATGGGTACAAATAATAAGGCTTTGAAAAGAACTTAAGCTTACCTAAAAGTGGTGGACATAAAATTAGTTACTTTTTGGGAGTACCCGTTTCTAGAAATGGGTACAAAGAATAAAGCTTTGAAAAGCACTTAAGCTTACCTAAATGTGGTGGACATAAAATAATTTCCAATTATAAAGCGACATTATTTTTAAAGACAAATTTTAAAATTATGTTAAACTTACTCAAAATATAAGCTTTTAATTAAACAGCAAAACGTTCCTGATCGTATAAATTTGTATTACAAAAAATCAAACTTGTATTATCTGGAAAATCTCCACTAAAAATATTAGTTCCAGGTCCTATTACACAATCACGTCCTATTTTAACTTTACCTAAAATTGTTACATCCGAAAGAATCGTTGTTCCTTCTCCAATTTCTACATTTTTGCCGATTGTAACATTATTTTCATCAGGAATATAAACACCTTTAGATTTAAATGTTTCGATAATTTTATTTTTTGCAATTTGATTTAGAATTTCAAGCTGTTCTGGATTGTTTGCACCTAATACTGAATTTGAATCATTTGTTTTATATATACCAACTTTTAAATTATTTTTGATCAAATCACCGATTAATGAAGTAAGATAAAATTCTCCACTATTTTTTTTAATCTGGCTAAGAAATTTTTCAAGAATCTCGCATTTAAACCAATAAGTTCCCGAATTTATTTCGGTAATATTTTTTTGTTCAAAAGTTGCTTCTTTTTCTTCAATAATCCCAATAACTGAATTATTAACATCTCTGATTATTCTCCCGTAACCACTAGGATTTTTTATGTTTGAAGATATAACTGTTGCTAAATTGCCAGATTTATGGGCTTTATAAGCATCCATAATTGCATTCGGACTAATAAAAGGTGAGTCACCATTTAAAATTAAAATGTCATCATCTATATAATTTTTCCAAAAAGAAGAAGCTGAAGTAACCGCATGAGCAGTTCCGTTTAACGCGTGTTGCATAGCTATATTGCAGATATAGCCTTCACGATTTAAAAATCTAAGTACCATTTCGTGTTTATGGCCAACAACTATACAAATATTTTGAATATTGCAAGAAATAACAGTATCAAAAACCCAACCAAGCATCGGGTAAAAAAGAACTTCAGAAAGCACTTTAGGCCTATCTGAATTCATTCTGGCACCTTTCCCTGCGGCAAGAATTACACAAGCAGGCAATTTTTTCACCTCTAAAAATAAATTATAGAAAACAAATCTATAAAACAGAACTTAAAAATACTAAAAACACAAAAATTTTATTTTATTTTATGCAAAAGTTTATAAACTTCAAGGTTTTACATTGTATAATATTCATTTTTTTTTTAAAAGACACTTTTGAATTTAGACATGAAAATTTCTTAGAATTATCTAATAATAATTAAAAATGTTATAATCGCTAACAGAGACAATTAATTATATTTAAAAACCTGATTCTGAATATCTCTATTAAAAATTTTAGGCAATTTTTTTTAAAATTCAAAAAATGAGGAAGCCGACACTAATAATGCGAATTATTGGAATTTTAATCAAATATTTGTTACTCTGAAGACATTAAACAGGATTTAGCAAAAAAAAGATATTTCGCTAGTATGTTTTGTTGTTCGGTAAATAATTCTAATTTAACTCAATATTGTTAAATTTTTATAATATTCTGTAAGGTTTTAGTAACTATGATTGACATTTTTTTATAAAATATACTATGATAAATTTATGATTTGGTACAATTTTTGATAGTGTGTTTTGATCAGGAGGTTATTTTATGAAAATAATTGAAAAGGCAAAAGATTGTGAAATATATTCAGAATTAACAGTACCAGTTGTAGCTTTACGTGGCATGGTAATGTTCCCGAGTATAATGCTCCATTTCGACGTAGGCAGAAAACAATCTATTTTAGCGCTTGAAGAAGCTATGAAAAATGGACAAAATGTTTTTATTACAGCACAAAAGGATGTAAAACTCGACGAACCCGGTTCAGATGAAATTTATAATATCGGTGTAAGCTCTAAAGTCAGGCAAATAATTCATCAACCCGGCGGCATAGCAAAAGCATTAGTAGAAGGATGCCATCGTGCTAAAATTGAAGAAATAATAACTGTTAAGCCGTTTATAAGAGCTAAAATCAAACCAATGAAAGAAATTTTTAGTAGAAAAACGGTTCCATGCAAAGCTTTAACACGCAAAACTAAAGATATGTTTGTTGAATATTTGAATTTGTCGCCTAGAATGCCAGCAGATTTAGTAATCGGAGTTCATGCTATAAAAGAACCCGGTCAATTGGCAGATTTTATTGCTTCTAATATTCCAATGGAATTTGAAGAAAAACAAAAAATACTGGAAGAAGCCAACGAAGACTTCCGGCTTGAAAAAACTGTAGTTTATCTAGCGAAAGAATTCGATATATTAAAAATAGAAAATGATTTAGCAGTTCAGCTGAAAGATAGTATAGATAAACGGCAAAAAGAATATTTTTTGCGCGAACAAATGAAAGTAATTTCTGAAGAACTTGGGGAGGAAGAAGATCCGCATTTAGACGTTGAAAAATATAGAAAAAAAGTAAAATCGCTTAAATTAAGCAAAGCAAATACCGAAAAACTTTATGAAGAAATCGGCAGATTTTCACATATGCCACCTGCTTCGAGCGAATTCGGAACGCTTAAAAATTATTTAGATTTTTGTATTTCTTTGCCATGGAATAAACGTTCTAAAGAGAATTGGGATATAGAAAAAGCTGAAATAATTTTGGATGAAGAACATTATGGTTTAAATGATGTAAAAGAACGAATTATTGAATTTCTTGCAGCACATAAATTATCTAAAAAACCGAATAGCCAGATTTTATGTCTTGTCGGTCCTCCTGGTGTAGGAAAAACTTCGGTAGCAGAGTCTCTCGCGCGTGCTATTGGGCGAAAATATGCTAGAATCTCCCTTGGTGGTATAAGAGATGAAGCCGAAATCAGAGGACATCGAAAAACTTATATAGGGGCGATGCCTGGCAGAGTTTTGTCTGCTATCAAAAGAGTCGGAGTGAAAAATCCACTTATATTATTAGACGAGATCGACAAACTTTCTCAAGATTATCATGGAGACCCAGGAGCGGCGCTTTTAGAAACACTCGATCCAGAGCAAAATAAAGCTTTTTGTGATCATTTTGTAGATTTAGATTTTGATCTTAGCGAAACTTTTTTTGTCGCAACGGCAAATGATAGATCAAAAATTCCGGAACCATTAGCCGATCGTTTAGAAATGATAAATCTATATAGTTATACTCATGAAGATAAATTCCATATTGCAATTGAACATCTTATACCAAAACAACTAAAGAAAAATGGTCTTACGAACCGGATTTTTACTATCGAAAAGTCGGCTTTGCATGTTTTGATTGAAGGCTACACTCGCGAAGCAGGAATTCGTGAACTCGAACGTAAAATAGCTTCTTTAATGAGGAAAACTGCTAAATTAATAGTCACAGGAAAAGAAAAAAAGATAAAAGTTGATGAAAAAGTTTTAGAAAAAATGTTAGGACCTAGAAAATATAAAAAAGAAGAAGAAGCCAAGAGCATCGGAGAAGTTGGTGTTGCTCGCGGTCTTGCATGGACATCCGTAGGCGGTGAAACTATGCCTATTGAGGTTTCGCTTATGAAAGGCAAAGGCAAAGTTCATGTTACAGGTTCTCTCGGAGATGTTATGAAAGAATCCGCTAAATTAGCTGTAAGTTATATAAGAAGTAATTCTGAAAAACTTGGTATAAAAAATGATTTTTATAATACTATGGATATTCATATACACGCCCCCGAAGGAGCTGTCCCAAAAGACGGGCCTTCTGCCGGAGTCACAATGACAACCGCGCTTGTTTCGGCATTGAGCTCAATTCCTGCTCGACAAGATGTCGCTATGACCGGTGAAATTACTTTAAAAGGTCATGTGTTGCCAATAGGTGGATTAAAGGAAAAAACTATGGCTGCGTATCGCTCTGGCATGAAAACTGTGATAATTCCATCCGGAAATGAAAGCGACCTAATAAATGTAGATTCAAACGTAAAAAAATCCATAAATTTTGTTATGGCCGATAATTTAGAAAAAGTATTTAAAACAGCATTAATTTCTTTTAAATAATAGATTTTTAATGATATTTGTTAAAATTATTAAAAAACTTGTCTTAAATAGGTTCGAGATATATTTTTGATAATTTTTAGGTTTTTATTCGTCTTTGAAAATTACGCAGAATTTGTAAAAGAATAAAAAAATTAAAACGATATTAGATCAGTTTTGAATTTAATAGTTATTTTACTATATTTATAAAAATTTGATTTGTTATTTTTTAGTTAAAATAGCTATTTTATAAAATTTTTATTATACTTACAACTAAGGTTTGTTCCCATTAATGTCTAAGTCTTGTTCTCACCATTTGAAATAACAAAATTTTGAGTAATTTTTGGTTTGAAAAAAGAAATTTTTTAACAATATTGACGTATTGTGAAAAAAATTCAACGTATTACAAATCAAAAAGTACCGAAATATGGTTGTTAAACGGAGTGGAAACAGGCCATAAATATTTGTTGCTTTAGAAATATTAGACAGGCTCTAATTTATAAAAAAAATAACGCCGGCGTAAAATACTCTAAGGAGCTTTGAAAAAATGAAATGTTTCAAAGAGTTTCGGCAGAAGTCTATTGAATAAAAAATTTAAAACATGGAAGAATATTCTTAATTGTGAAAAATATATAACCTTGTTATAGCTATGTTGTTTAAAAAAATTCATAGGCTATACCGTGTGTTTTTAAATCTAAACTAACATGCTTTTATTTTCAATTTATTTATAAAATTTTTTCAAACAACATAGCTATATTAAAATAATTTTTAAATATTTAAATCAAAGGAATATAATTTTATGAGTATAAATTCTGAAAAATACGAACAAATGTATAAAAATGAGTCTCCAAAAAGCCCGATTTTTAAAAATTGTTTTTTGGCATTTATTTTTGGAGGATTAATATGTATTATCGGCCAAGCTTTTTTTGATTTCTATACAAGTGTTGGATGCGAAAAAAAAGATGCTCAAGCCTGGGCTTCGATAACGTTGATTGGAATAGGGGCATTTCTAACGGCTTTAAAAATTTATGATAATATCGCAAAGCACGCAGGCGCAGGCACAATTGTTCCGATAACCGGTTTTGCTAATTCTATCGTTGCACCTGCTATGGAGTTCAAAAAAGAAGGTCATGTTTTAGGGGCTGGAGCTAAGATGTTTACAATCGCTGGGCCTGTTTTAGTTTTTGGCATAATAGCTTCGATTATTTGTGGTTTAATTTTTTGGATTATTAAAATTTTGGCTTAAAGCCTCTTTGAACTATTCGAAATAACCAAATTTTAAGTAATTTTTGGTTTTTTTAATATATGAGCAATTTCTGAAATAATATCAAAAGCCCATCTAAGGCCTGTTTTCACTATTTGAAATGACAAAATTTCGAGTAATTTTTGGTTTGGATAAGGAAAATTTTTTCACAATACTAATGTATTGTGAAAAAATTTAGAACCTGTCTTCATTAAGCCAAATATAAATTTTTAGACAATTTTTTAGCATTTTTTACGCATTTGACGCCGCTTGACTAACGCCAAGCAAGGAAAATAAGTAAAAAATGCTAAAAAATTGTTAGAAAGTTGTGTTTTGTGCTTATTGAGAACAGGTTCTTAACGTAGTACAAATCAAAAAGTACCGAAATATGGTCGTTAAACAGTAGTGGAAACAGGCTCAGAAGTAGGAAAACAAAATACTCAAAAAATTGAAAGAAAACATTTATCATTACGTGCATGATGCAGTCGCTTAGTCAGAAAAGGTATAAGGTTTTCTAAATCTCATTTAATGCATAAAATTGTTGTAAG
>JAIRZH010000113.1 GCA_031267335.1 Oscillospiraceae bacterium
TAAAGCGACACTTGTCTGCGGCGCCTTGGCGAAGTGCAACGAGCCACCGTAAGCCGCTGTTTCTTTGGGAGTACCCGTTTCTTTTCTAAAGAAATGGGTACAAATAATAAGGCTTTAAAAAGAACTTAAGCTTACCTAGATGTAACAGACATAAAATTAGAGACATTACTTAAATTATTTTAAGCATTATATAAAATTTCCGTGAAAATTTATAAAAATTATTGACATTTTAAATAATTTTATTTATAATTCAAAATATATTATTTTATTTAGTAAATTAAGAAGAAAAATACGGTAAAATAATCACTTAATTAACTAAGGAGTTGATGTTTTGTGAGTAACAGTAACGAAATTTTTAGGAAAAGCTCACTCGAGAGAGTCTCTTCACCGGAAAAACTTAATGAATATATAAAGGTTACAAGTCCAAGCCTAATTGCTATTTTAGCAGCAATATTTTTTATTTTAATCGCTGGATTTTTTTGGATGTTTTCATCCAATATTCCAAAATATACAAAAATCCCTGGAGTGACAGTGACTGAATCAGGCGTTAAAAAAATTTATTCATACGTTGATATAGGTGAAGCCAATAGGCTTTCAAATGGAATGTCTGTAGCATTTTCACCGGAATATTTGCCACGTGAACAATTCGGTTATATTAATGGCACTATAATTAATATTGGGAAAGACATTATAAATGAAGAATATCTTTATAAAAAATTTAAAAATCCTGAAATTATTAAGCCAATTCTTAAACTTGGAAATCTTTTAGAAGTCGAAACATTGCTTACCAATTGGTCGAATGAAAAAACTAAAGATAAAGAAATCTTAGATGGATCTGTTGGTACAGTATCAATCGTAATCGGAAAACAAAAAGCTTATGAACTGATTTTTAACAGTTAGATCCTGCCTAGGGCCATTTTGCGAAGTTAAAATTAAGTTAAATAAACGTTGATCATTTGTTAAACATCTTAGAACCTGTCTTCAACAACATTTTATGATATAATCACAACCATAAAAATGTCGTTAAAGATAGGTTCTTATTATTGAATCGAATTTATCTACTTTATCTACAGCACTTTGATGAAATAAAATATAGCGAATCACCGCAAGCCGGTTTTTTCTTTAAAAGTACCGATTTTTAAAAATTAGGTACAAAAAGTAAGGTATTAAAAAGAGCTTAAGATTGCCTAAAGGAATTAAATTTTCTAAAAATTAAGAAATACACAAAATTTCAGTCGGGTATACAATTAATACAAGAATATTTGGGAAGAAATTTAGTTCTATATAAATTTGAAACATGATCTATTTTTCAAATAATGTTGAATTTTGTTTTTAAATTTAGTATAATATAAATATAATATTTTTTTAAATATTATTTAAATTTCAAAACAAGAAAGGTGAACGCTATGTTGCCGTTGATTTTATCTTTTATTTTTTTTATATTTTCATCCAATCTCGCTGAATGCTCAAACCAAGTAAATTTCAAAACTTGTTTAATTGATACAATAAGCGATCAAGCAATAACTGAAAATATAATTGATAAATTTAAAAACGAGTGTATGTCTATTTATATTTTCCAAAAAACAAAATTCAATACAATAGTTTGTTTTAGCGATGATTTTTTTGAGAAAATTTCAAAAAACAAAGTATTAAATTCAACAACATATCGACAAAATGCCAAAAAAATTAGTGAGTTACTTAATAAATTTCAGATAAATAATTTTCAAAAAAACAAAAATTATAAAATTACAATTTCATATAATGAAATTAATGATAGCTTTTTTATAACTCATTCAAACAAATTAAACGTTAAACCTGAAATAATTTACATTTAGAGCCTATCCCTAAAAAACTCAGCAATGAACTTTAATGATTTTCCGCCAGGAAATTAAAGAACAAGCAAAATACAATAAATTCAAATAATTTTCAGATTTCTTCTCGAAACGAACTAAGAACCTGCCCTCAATAAGCACAAAACATAACTTTTTGACAATTTTTAGCATTTTTTACTTATTTTTCTCGCTTGGCATTAGTCAAGCGGCGTCAAATGCGTAAAAAATACTGAAAAATTGTCTAAAAATTTATATTTGGCTTAATGAAAACAGGTTCTAAAAGTTTCCTAAATCGATTAAACCAAGAATGGCAAACCTCAACAATTCATCTTCGTGGCTTAAAATCAGGATTTTTATCTATTTTTTCTCTTCTCCATGGGACCGTATATAAGGAATGTAATTTCTTTCCTTTATGATGTTTTCGTATTTTTCTCCGATAAATACTGCATCTAAACATAAGTTTTGTGGTGATTCAGCAGTAGGCTCAGGTTTTTTCACAATTGTATCTAAAGTTTGAGTAATGTCATAGACTATTTAATCCCTATTAATGAAAAATCCCATAAATTCTAGGAATGAAAGAATTATACAATTCAAAATTTATATTTTTCCTATCTTTTTGAATATGCTCAGAATAAGGAAAAATACTTCCAGCTGGAATTTGCGGCAGACCTTTACCAATTTCTAAAAGAAATTTTCCACTATATTCAAAATTTTCATCTAGTGGATTAAAATATAATCCAGAAACAGTAAAATTAAAACTTGAACTTATATGTCCATCTAAAATATCATCATCTATATGAGGAGTTAATGGATCACTAACTTTAAAAATTCTGATAAATCTCGACACAGCTTGCCCATTTGTCGAGGCAATTCCCATTTTAACATCATAATCTCCGAGATAACTAATTTCACCATTATATTTTTTTAAAAAACTTTCTTCAAATCTTTTTACCGTTGATTCTTCCGGGAAATTTCCGTTTTTATGAATTGCAGAAATAAAAAAATCTTTTTCAACAGTACCATCTGGGTAAATTGGACGAATAAATTCAAATTTTCTATTTAAATAACTTTCCCTCTTATTTTCAGATAATCCATAAAATTGCAAAATTGCTAGTCTGAGATTATCTGTTGGTATGATCGCAATAAATTCCAACTTATTATTTTGCGAGAAATTTTGAATATAAAAACCAACAATTGTTTTATCTGAAAACTCATAATCAAAAAAATTCGAATAATTACCATATTTTCCAGCTATTTCAGTCACCTTACTAGCCACCATTTTAATTAAATTAGGACTTTTTTTCTTTTCGGCATCGAAACTTTTTCTCCGTTTCTGATCCAATAGACCCTGATGACTTAAAATTTGTAAATCATGTACAGCTTGTGAAATTCCTTCGTTATTTAAAGTTTTAATGATTTGTAAATCTTTATCTTTGCTTTTTATTATTTCTTCTGCTAGCGAACTTAATTCTTGAATATAATTCTGAGAATTCAGGACAACAGATTTATTAAAATCTTTTTCTACATATTTTCATTATCTTCTTGAAATTGTTCTAACTCCTTATTTTTTTCTTGTAATTCCGAAATTTCTTTATCTATTTCTTGTCCCAGACTTTGAGTTCTAGTAGTTAATTCGCTTAATTGATTTTGCAAATCTTGATTTTGTTCTCGCGATTCCGAAACTGCTTTATCTTTTTCTTGTCCCAGACTTTGAGTTCTAGTAGTTAATTCGCTTAATTGATTTTGCAAATTTCGATTTTGTTCTCTAATTTCTTGTATTTGTTTGTTTAACTT